>CAYNPZ010000237.1:0-1787 GCA_964399175.1 uncultured Bacteroidales bacterium
GAACATCCCCGAAGCATCTTACCAGATGAAAATAATAGAATCCCCTTAAAAACTTAATCTCTGCTGTATACCGTGCCTTATTCTCGAATTCTTTATCTTCTGCAAAATGCATAAATTCATTGCATTTTCTTATTCCATCATAAGTAGAATACCAATTTGTAGAAGCTATAGCATTATCACTTCCGGCTATAAACTGATCCATAAACCATAACCAATTGTCGGATCGATTTATATTGTTGAATTGAAAGGTACTATTATCCGAACGCATTTCATATGTTATGGGATAATTTTGATTGACTACTCCGTGTAAACTTTCATAAGCACCAGTTAAAGCCTCTTCAAAATGATCTGAGGTCTTAAAATAAGATTTGGTACTAATACTTGTAACGGGTTCTTCTTCTAAAAACTCTTCTTCATTACATGAAAAAAGTATTCCAGTTACAAATAAAATAAATATCAGTCTCTTTAATATCTTCATAATTTACTGTTTTTTAAAAATTAATATTGAGTCCTAATACAATGGTTCTACTTAAGGGATAATCATATTTATCAATATTATTAGCTAATGCATTAGAACCGAAAAGATTAACACTGGGATTTCCATACTTGTAATTTGTAAAAGTATAAAAATTTTGAATTGAAAGGTTCATTCGAATATTGCTAATATTAGCAAAATCGGGATTGTTAAATGTATATCCTATACTTAAGTTTTGAATTCTTAAATAAGAAATATCGGAATAAACCCAGTCTGAATTAGCCCATCGATCAAAGTGTTGCTGATGAAAATTACTTGGTATTTGTCCATTCCCGGGCTCTTCGGGTGATTTCCACCTATATTTTACATCATTATGAACATTGAATACTCCATCATAATTATAAAAATCTGCATCCCTGAAAGCCATGATATCAAAATCATGAGCATAACTTATATTCATGTTGAAATTCCAATTTTTATACCTAAGGGTGTTGCTGATCCCACCTCTAAAATCCGGATGAGGATTTCCAATTATCATCTTATCCGTTTCTTCAATTACACCATTTCCATCTTTATCAGCATAACGAGGTGTTCCCGGCTGGGTTTGAGAAGGAAAAGTAGCGACACTTTCAAGTTCCTCTTGATCTTTTATTACACCTAGACTTTTATAACCACGAAACATTGCCATTGGTTGCCCGGGTTTCGTAACAGCAGCATTCCGATTTACTGCATATATCCTTTCAACCGGTCCTAAATCAAGCACTTTGTTGCGGTTAAACGAAATATTGAAATCAGTTTCCCAAGTAAGATCGGGTTTTGAAATAACCACAGAGTTAACCGTGAATTCCACACCTCTGTTCCTTATTTTACCAAGATTTCTCATCATAGAAGAATAACCAGACGAACCTGGTATATCTACAGGCCATAACATATCTTCCGTAATCTTGGAATAATAATCAAATATAAAATTCAGCCTTCCATCAAAAAGGGTCAAATCCATCCCCATATCAAATTCCCTCGATCTTTGCCAGCCAAGATGAACATTCTCTATAGCAGCAATGCTTTTCCCATCTTCTATACCTTCACCAAAAGTATAGTTATCAATTGTCATATCAGAAATCCAAGTATAATTACCAATGGAGTTGTTACCACTAAATCCATAGCTTGTACGCAGTTTTAAATTAGTTAGCCATTGAGGATCAGGGAAAAAGTTTTCTTTGCTAAGATTCCAGCCTATCGAAGCTGAAGGAAAATAACCCCATCTATTTGCCTGACCAAACCGGGAAGAACCATCTCTCCGCATAGTACCTGT
>CAYNPZ010000237.1:1797-5801 GCA_964399175.1 uncultured Bacteroidales bacterium
CATTATAATCATAACTTATCCGCATCAAGTAAGAGATCAAAGACCAATGTGATTCTCCGGAAGAACCCGTCGTTTCCGAAGCGGCATTCAAAGTTTTTACAGCGTCATCAGGAAAGTTATAACCATGAATTGAACTTGAATAACTACTATAGCGTTCCATAGTATACCCCGCAAGTGCTGCAAGATTATGATTTCCGAAAGATTTTTCATAGTCCAATGTATTCTCAAATTGCCAGTGAAATCGTCTGGTTATATTATTATCTCCAGTATTGGTTGTTGGAGGAGGACTTTTAATATTCGTTACCGTTGAGGGCTTAAAATATTCATGGGATTCATGGGCTAACTGAAGATTCAATTGGGATCTGAAAGTCATACCCTCCAATGGATTAATTTGTATGTTTGGTTGAATATCCAGATTAAAGTGCTGAGTCTCATCTACAGTTACATTAAGTCTATGAAGCGGATTAGAGCCATGGAATGTGTCAGAGGAATAAATAGCAGCATCCCATCGGCCATCAAAATATTCTTCTTCTTCAAACGGTTCATCATCGTAATACGGTCCATCCAAAGGAGTATTCAGTATAGCAGTCCCGTAAGGAGTTCCTCTACTTCCGGTAATTGAATAATCACCAGCTGCTTGATTATGCCACCATCTTATAGTTGGGTGTATTTTTATTCCTGCTGATATAAAATCATTAAGTTCATAATCCATATTTGAGCGCAGGTTTAATCTCTGAAATCCAGTCTCTTTTACAATGCCCTTTTGATCTGTATAATTTATTGATGAATAACTGTTGAAATCACCAGTATTATGAGTAACATTTAGATTAAATGTGCTTTGCGGGGCTACCCGTACAATAACATCCTGCCAGTCTGTGCCTTTTCCTCTCCAATCTTCAGGATTCCGATATTCTTCCGGTATATCCTCTAAACCAATGTCATATCCATAAAAATTTGCTTCTTCAAATCGAACTTCTTTTCGCCATCGGGCAAATTCTTCGGCGTTCAAAAGATCAATTTTTTCGGAAGCCAATCGATGGGAGACTCCACTCTTTGCAGAAAAAGAAACTCGGGTTTCTTCAATATCCTCTCCTGATTTCGTAGAAATTATTATAACCCCATTATCTCCCCGGGATCCATAAATAGCTGTTGCTGAAACCCCTTTCAAAACGTCAATAGACTCGATATTTGACTGGCTTATCCTACTTAATGGAGAAGTCCTTTTCCCATAGCTATCTTGAATAGGAACGCCATCAACTACAACCAATGGTTCAGAACTTGCTCCAATCGAACCAGCCCCTCTAATTCTCATTACTGAACCTCCGCCTGGCGCACCGGTATTTTGTTTTACCTCCACTCCAGCAATCTGACCTTCTAAAGATCCGTCTATAGAAGTAGTTATCTGAGATTCAAGTTTCTCAGGGCTTATGGAACTAATAGAAGTAGAAACCTTATTCCTTTGAAGATTTCCATACCCAATCGCCACAACTTCTTCCAACTCAGTAACCGCTTGCTCCATAGCCACATCAATCAACTGCCTTCCGCTAATTTCTATGGCTTGCTCCTGATATCCCACAAAAGAAAATACCAGCGTAGCATCTTCAGGAGCTTCAATGGAATACTCACCGTCCATATTGGTGGTAGTTCCCGTAGTGGTGCCTTCAACCACGATGTTTACCCCAGGGAGAGGTTCTCCGCTCTGTGCATCGGTTACCGTTCCGCTGACTTCGTGTTGTTGCTGTTGTTGCTTTATTTTTGCAGTGACTTCTTCTTTTTCCAGATTGTCCGGACTTAAAATGATCTGCCGGTCAATGATGTAAGGCTTTACATTTTCTCCCCGGAACAGTTCCGCAAGTATCTGTTCAATCTTATCCTCACTGGCCTGAATGCTTACTTTGCGGTCCAGGTCCACCATTTTGCTGCTGTATAAAAAGAAGAATTCGCTGTTTGACTCGATCTCTTCTAGCACATCTTTTACGGCAACATTTTCCATTTCGAATGACAGCTCCGCACGTTGCGAATAGCCCGGCGAGGCCATCATCTGGATGGTTCCGATCATCAATAGTAAAATTGATAGTTTCATAACTTTTAAGTGTTTGTGCGACAACAGCATTTTTAGCAAATGCCTGCACGTACATTCATAATTTTTCATAATTTTGCAAAGATTTTTGGTTAATAATTGTTTGATTTTCAAGATTGAGCATTTTATTAACTCAAATTCGGGGAAAGTGTGCCAGCACTTTCCCTTTTTTCATTTTAAAAAGGTTTGTTTCATACACGTCTGTATTTTTTGTTAGTACTCGGTTATTGTAAGTGAAAATTTAAGTTTTAGAACTTTAATCATTATGTAAAATACCAAATCTCAATATCCAAAAATCAAATAATATTCAATATCTAAATATCAATGACATAAACTCACACCAAGTTTTCTATAAATTGTTTGACATTTTGTTCATTGGTTTTTTGGAGTTTATTTGAATTTTGTAATTTGATATTTGGTGCTTCTGACATTTGACTGAGATTTTCATAAATACAACTATTTTGTACCAACCAACACCTTCTTTCTGGAAAAGCTGTTATCTTCCTGCTTTTTTCCCAGCTTGATCTCATAAGAAATGGGCGCTGCCATCGACAGGTATTCCATGGCCTGCTCAATGGATTCATGCGTAAAAGTAGCTGTATAGTTGTAATCATATACTTTATCGTTTACAACCCGGATTTCCACATTGTACCACCGTTCCAGCTTCTTTTTTACTCTGGCCATCGGATCGTCATCCAGAATAAGTTTTCCGTCCTTCCAGGCAGTATATTTTTCGGGATCGACCTGTTTTACCTTGGTCTGCCCGGTTTCTTTGTTGTAATTGGTTTGCATGTTGGTATTCAGTTCAATAATGTGCTTTCTTTGATTGTCCTGCACGATACGCTGGAGTATAACTTCTCCTTCCTCAACCGTGGTGGTGATGGTGTTTTCCTCCTCATAAGCGGCAACATTGAAGGCGGTTCCGGTGACCTTAACGTTCAAGTCCGCCGAACTGACAAAAAAAGGTCTTTTTTGGGCTTCATCTACCTTAAAATATGCTTCTCCTGTTAGTTCTACCTGCCTGGAATTTTTAGCAAACTGCTGGGGATATTTCAACGAACTGCCATGGTTTAACCAGGCTGTGGTTCCGTCGGGAAGCTGGATCTTTAATCTTGAATTCTCAGGGGCATATACCTCGGAATAGGAAATCTCCCGGTCTTTCCAGGGCATACCTTGGTTCATGTAAACATATACGCTGAAAACCAGTAATGGAATGATAAGGATGGCTGCAGCCCTGCTGAAAGCCCTATAAAGATTCTGTCGGCTGAAAACAGGTGATTTTTGCTTTTTGGTTGTGGATTGTTCTGCATTTATCCGGTGATGGATCTGGTCCAGCATCTGGCGAGGATCGTAATCGGGTGTGGTTAACCTTTCTTCTGATTCTTCCACCGATTTCCACCACTGCTTTAAGGCGAATCTTCTGACAATATCGTACCTGTTGCTTTCAAACCACTGAAGGATTGTTTTCAGATCACTGTGGTTGTACTGATTCCTGCAGTAACGCTTAAATAATGCTATGGCCTTTTCTTCTTCCTTCAAAATGTGAGTTTAGAGTAATAAATTTTAAATCTTTTTAAGTAATACGGGCGGGGAATGTAATTGTGTTATTCTATTTCAAAAAAAATTTTTTCACAGATATAACCAAAGAAAAAGCAAACCACCCAGGGTTTCTGTGCCGACTTTTTTCCTGATGTAAGAGATGGCCTTATTCATCTGGCTTTTTACAGTATTTACAGATAGACCCAGTTTTTCGGCAATTTCTTCGTATTTGAGGTGTTCAAACTTGTGGAGCCGGTAAATTTTTTTTCTTTGGGCAGGCAGTTCTTCTATGGCGTTCCTGTATATGGCATCGAGTTCTTTGAATTCCACTTCTTTTTCTACCGCGGATTCTATACCGGAGGTATTCCTGAAGAGTAAGTTCCTG
>CAYNPZ010000238.1:0-4379 GCA_964399175.1 uncultured Bacteroidales bacterium
TCTTTCAGGGTTGGACAAAAATGTGACCGGATTGAGTAAAGAGGAACCAGTGTCGGGCAGAGATGTACCAGGGTTAAAAAGATAACCATCAACAATGGTAATTGAGGTTCTTAAATTGAGTGTATAAAAAGCAGTGACAACTAATATCGTCCGTTATGTCAAGATGAAATACAAATAACCACATGGAAACAAAATCTGTCAGACCGGAGGGTTATTTTGCTTGTCTGTAAATTCCTTTGTGTTCCTTTTTGCTTTCCTTTGTGTCCATTGTGGTTAGGATTTTCACATAATTTCACTATCTTGGCTTCCAATTAATCTTTCATCCATATCATCAAAAACTTAAAAAGCGGATCAAAATGAAAAACATATCGCATTTCCTGTCAATTATCATGATGCTGACCTTCATATCCCTGACCTCATGCAGGGAGGAGCTTTCAAAAACCATTGAGATCAAAGGCGTCTACGGCAATCCCAAGCCCTTATGGGACAAAGGCCACAACCTCAGCGACCTTGGCGTCAACGCCATATTTGTTCACCGTGGCTCCATTGACCAGCAGATGGTCGACCGGGCCAGGAAGGAAGGACTGAAAGTCTTCTCCGAATTTCCCACCCTAAACGGCAAAAACTATGTAGAAGATCATCCCGAAGCCTGGCCCGTCAATGCTAAAGGAGAAAAGGCGGAACAGGCTTCCTGGTTCATGGGCGTATGCCCAACGGACCCAGAATTCCGTGAATACCGGTTCAATCAATTGCGTGAGCTGCTTTCCAATTATGAACTGAACGGGGTTTGGATGGACTATGTCCATTGGCATGCCCAGTTCGAGGAGCCCGAGCCCATCCTGCCGGAAACCTGCTTCTGTGATAATTGCCTGAAAAACTTTTCACAGGATGCCGGAGTTGACCTACCTGAAGGAAACACAAAAGAAAAAGCCGGTTGGATATTAACCAACCGGGAAGACACATGGCGCGACTGGCGTTGCGAGGTCATTCACGACTGGGCCAAAAAGATGAAAAGCATCATCAATGAATTGCAGCCAGAGACTTTGCTGGGCCTTTACCACTGCCCCTGGAACGATAAGGAATTCAACGGCGCCCGGCGCCGCATCCTGGGACTCGATTACGACATGCTGAAGGAAACCATCGACGTGTTTTCTCCGATGGTTTATCACGGGAGAATGGAAAGAGCACCGGAATGGGTCCGGGAAAACATCCGGTGGCATTCCGACCGTCTGGAGGTACAATACAACGATTATCCAAAACTATGGCCCATCGTGCAGGCCCACAATGAACCCCATGTAATTTCACCCCCGGAATTCAAAACCGTGCTGGAAGGTGGATTATCTGGTAAATCAACCGGTGTAATGATGTTCACCACCCATGCAGTAGCAGAAGACAGCAACAAAATAAAGGTAATGAAAGAAATGTACACCGGTCTCCGCTAAAAAGCATAACATGTTGAACAGTCAACAGGGTATAAAAGTGAAGCGGGAAAACATCCCCCTCATTTTTTCTTACAGCTGCAGGATGCGCCTTATGTACCGGGTCCTTTCTATAATAATTTCAACAGTAGTGGTTCGGGTCGAAAGACGGCTGGCGCTTCTACACTATAATCCATAATTTAAACGCAGGATTGATGATCCTTTTGCTGTGAGAAAGTTAAACAGGCCGATAAAGTTTACCGGGGCCATTCAAAGCAAAACATTTTAAAACATGGGCAGTCTTCTGTTTGTTCATTTTCTGAATCTGGATAATGTTTAACCAAAAGCAGAGGCTATCCTATGAAACCTAAAATTATTCTACCCCTTCTATTTCTTTTCATCTTAACGGCAGTGGGATGTGAAGAAATGCTTGATGAGAATCTGGAAACACCCGAAACCACTATTGAAGAAATCAAAGCGGGCAACTTCGATCCCGGAGACACGGTAAAGGTACAGGGCACTTTTGTGGGTGGCGAGGCACCTATTTTGGTAGACAGTGCAAGTAAATTACTCCGAAATGCCCCGTTGGAAGAGGAAAGCTATTTGCGGCTTGACCCGGGGTCAGTAGCTGAATTCGCTGAAGGAACAGAAAGAGGACAAATACTGGAGGTTACCGGAGTTATAAAACGTTTCGAAAGCGAAGAGGATTTGATCAATGCCGATTTGATCGGTGAAGAATATCTGATCGGTTTAAAACTGGTGGATCCACCTGAAATTATAGGCCAAACGGAAGTAGATCTTTCACGTTTTTACCCGATTGATGACATTTGTGCTTTGAATCCGGCGATATGTGAACCCATCCAGTCGTTGGTAGAAACCAAGTATGCCCTGCTCTACAGCGGCGGATGCAATTCAGTCTCTAATTACGGCAGGTACTGGAATGATCTGAAATTCATGTACAAGACGTTGGTAAATAAATATGGATACGATCCCAATAACATTAAGGTGGTTTATGCCGATGGTAAGCAGGAAGATAACAACATGCCGGTGGATCATCCGGCAACTTCAGCAGGTTTGAACAATGCCTTTACAGACCTGCAGTCGGATGTGGATGCCACGGACAAATTCTTTGTGTTCACAACCAACCATGGTGGCGGCTACCACAATAGCAAATCCAAAGTGATAGGGGGCCTGCAGGACAGCAATAGCGACGAGAACGATACTCAAAGCATTGATGAGACGATGTGCCGGTATAATGCCAGCAGTTACCTGGATGATGATACCTTTGCAAGCCATATCAACAGCATGAATGCGGATCATATGATCATGCTCTTTGAACCTTGTTTCAGTGGTGGCTTTCTGGCCGATGTTAGCGGAAGCGACCGCGTGGTGATGTCTGCGGCAACTGAAAATGAATTCTCATGGGCGCTAAAAGGTGGCGGCTATGATGCCTTTGCCTATCACTTTACCTCGGCTGTCAATGGCCATGACCCGCAGGGCAACCAGGTGAATGCCGACTCCAATGGCAACGGTCGGGTATCCATCTTAGAGGCTTTCCAGTATGCCACCAACAACGATAGCCAATCGGAGACGCCTCAGTACGAGGACAGCGGTGATGGCGTCACCACGTCAAGTCCTTCTGCAACAGGTACCGATGGGCAGTATGGCAGCAATGTCACTTTATAAGCACGCATGGCACGCATACAAAAAGGCAGCGGAGTAGCTGCCTTTTTATTAACCCTCAAATTCATCACGAAAATCCCTCCTTCCGGGTACGAATAGATTCCTTAAGGACTTCAGCCTTAACCAATCACCATAGCCCTGGCCGGATTCTCAATAGTAACCAAACGAACCTCATCATCGGTAAATCCAGCGGCCTTCATCATGGGTACGAACGACTTGACCAGCACGTCGAAATGCCTTATCATGTTGCCTTCCGGAGGATAGGAGGTGCCGTCATGCGACAGAAGCACCCGGTTCAACAGGCCCTGCTTCTTGAACTCAAGCAGGATCTTCAGGTCTTTTTCCAGGGTATTGCTCTCGAAAGGCTTTTGTGTTTTTAAATCGTAGTAGGGCTGCCGCAAGTCGTCGATGGAGATCCATGCGCCTTTCCGGGCGGCCTCTGTAGTAGCTTTGGTATCGGCTCCCTGAGCATGCACCCAGATCCAGGAATTGAGGTTTACTCCGTGTTGACGGAATATGTCCATTTCTTTTCGGGCTCCTTCCAAATTGCCTCCCGTATGAACGGCAATGCTCAAACCGGTTTCCTTACTGGTGATGGCAGCCGCCTCGACCAGCTTTCTGTCGGTGTCCGACATTCCACCACCGTCGATGGCCGTTTTGATGAAGCCTGGTTTGATGCTTTCTTCTATACCGTTGTTGAATTCATCAATCCATTTTTGAGCAATCTTTTCCGGGGATGAGGAAGAAACCAGCGAAGGCACATAACGGTCGTTGGCTGCACCGTAAAAACCAGTGTTGGCAACTATGTTCATGCCCGATTGTCTGGACAGTTCCTTGAGAATCCCGGCATCTCTGCCAAAGTAAGCGGTAGTGCAATCGGCAATGGTCTGTATGCCCAAAGATTTGAGATATTTCAGGTACGGGGCTACCTGTTTATAAACATTTTTCTCGTCGTATACCGGCGGCTCGGCAGGCTCCAGCCCGAAACGTGAAAGGACGTGCTCGTGAGTCAGAAAAGTGCCCGCCTCAGCCGGAGAGATCGGTCCGGTTACGGTCATGATGCTTTTTTCTTTCATGGATTTTGCCGCTCCGGACAATTTGAAGACGGGTGCCACAGTCAGTCCGGCGGCACCCAGTAATGAAGTTCTGAGGAAATCTCTTCTTGTGGTCATAGTGATGTCATTTTATATTCATGTTAATTTGCTTTTTAAAAGGAATGAAACGTCCATGGTATGTTAGATCTATCTGATCAATAAATTAATTGAAATACAAACAGAT
>CAYNPZ010000238.1:4389-5796 GCA_964399175.1 uncultured Bacteroidales bacterium
GGAAACATCCGGGCGACATTTGATGTATATCAAGCACAAATGTTATATATTCGAATTACCAATTATGTCAAACATCCCTAAGGAAGATTATGTTCAAACAGAAAAAAAATCCTGGTCACTTTTATACTTTCTGCGATATTCCCTGGGTGTACAATTCATTTTGGCGCAGAACAACCTGTTGAAATAGGCCTGATTGTAAAAACCCGATTCCAGTATGATATCAGAGATATTCTTATTGGTTTGAATGAGCAACCTACAGGCATAGCCGATCCGCATATCCTGTAAAAATGCGGTAACCGATTTTCCGGTACGTTGCTTAAAATATCTTGAAAAAGCAGAGGGGTTCATATGGGCTTTTTCGGCAATTGAACCCATGGAAATCTTTTCCTGAAAATGATTGATTATATAGTTATATACTTCGTTCATCCTTTGCTCATCTCTGGGATTTAGGGAATTTAAAAATCCTTCGTTGCAGAGATAATAATAATCCTTTTCACGATAGATCAGATCCAGTATTTCCAAAAAAAGGCCAACTCTCTCCAATCCATTTATATGAACCATTTTCTTTAACCGTGATTGAATTTTTCTGTCATAATTACGGAATCTTATGCCTCTTTTTGCCGATTCAAAAAAATTCTTAAGTGGAGAAAGCTCCGGAACATCATATTGATTGATTCCAAGAAAATGTTCACTGAATTTTAAGATAATGGCTTCACATTTGGATGCCCACTCATCATAACGACATGGCGCATCAGTTTTCCAATAATGTGGTGTATTGCTGCCCAGAAAAACCAAATCTTCCGGTTGAAACCTTTCCATGTGATTGCCAACAAAACGGGTACCCCTTCCTTGTAATATCAGGTTGACTTCTAACTCCGGATGAAAATGCCATGGATTATCAAAATAGTCAACCCGATCATAACGAATATGAATGGAAGAATTCTCAGGATAGGTGACTTTCAGATAGCGGGGAAGCATACCTAATTTATTTGGTTAAAAATAAAAAAATACATTGGTAATGCAATGAAAGCATTATTATCTGCAAAAATAGCATTAATACAGGATAGCAGTTTTTCATATTTTTGTCGTGGAGAATTTACCGACGACATACCAAACTCATTTAAAGATATATACTCTAACAAATTACAAATATAATTAAGAAGAAAATTATGATGTTAACCCACAAACTTCTTGCTCCACTCAGTCTTTTGCTGATCTTATTTACCTTCACAAACAGCAAGAGCCAGGATATGGTTCGTACAAACCCCAATCCCCGGGTAAAATTTGATATTGGGATTGCTTCCTATGCATTTCGGGAAAAGCCGCTAAGCGAAGTACTGGAGGTTACTAAAATGCTGGACATTCACAAGCTTGCCGTAAAGAGCATGCACATGCCTCTGGACGCTT
>CAYNPZ010000239.1:0-5794 GCA_964399175.1 uncultured Bacteroidales bacterium
CGAGATCAAAACCGAATTTAGCAAATGTAAGATCGTTTTTAGCTATTGTAAACGCGTTTTTAACGACTGTAAGATTGTTTTTAGACACTGTCAGATCATTTTTAGTCAGTGTAAGTTCATTTTTAATCAATGTAAGATACCATTTAGATAGAACAAAATAGGTTTTGGCTGCTGCATGTCTTCTTTTAACTATTGAACGTCGTCATTTAGCCGCTGCATGACATCATTTGGTCGCTGCACGTCATTATTTAGCCATTGTATTGAATCACCTGGTTACTTGATGCCCCTTTTTGATTCATGTAAATTCCCATTTGTCTGTTTCATGCCTTCATTTAGATACTTCAAAAGCAAATTTAGATAGTGAATTCTGCTATTTATTCACTTAAAGATTCCATTTAGCGACTTTATGGCTTTATTTGACTATTTGATGCCACCGTTTGGTAATCTTAAATTACTCTATCCAATTGTTTACTATTCTGCCGATAGGTTTTGTGATATGTGGGCAACTGTTCATCTCAGGTCGATTTTAGCCGAGCCGGGGATGCGATCTATTTCATCCATCCAGCCTTTCCCGGGTATTGGAAATCTGTTTTATGAAAGAAAAAATATTCCAGAGTCATCCTCAGAGAAACCAATAAAATTAATTCAGCCTTTGAGCTGCTCAGGTGGGCATTTCACCGTGCCATAAGAGCAAAATACACAGCAATCCCCCTGCTTTGGCTTTAGCAAAGTATGGCAGTTTTCACACTCGTAAAAATGCTGACAAGCATTGGCTGGCATTTCTTCTTCTTTTTGATGCCCACAGTTAATATAAAAATACAACTTGAATATTGATAGTGTTTTACAGAATTATGACTAAGATTTACAAACTGATGAGGAGTATAGAGCATGCCTTACAATTGGTATAAATCGGACAGGAGCGTCTGAACCTGCCTTTCTGTTTATTTTAGAGCAAAATCTAATTCTGTTGATTAAGGGGTTGTATAATTTGTAGAAAGATTTGCAAGGTTTACAGGATTTCTTTTAATCACTGCTTATTTTCTTAATATTTGGCATCTCATTTCGTTTAATGGTTTAAAGAATGGTAAATATGGCAAAGGATGTGATTGAACATAAAGGACGTATTCGGTCAATTGATGGAAACAGCATCAAGGTAGATTGTTTCACTTCAAGCGCCTGCTCAAACTGTCATGCTAAAAGTGTTTGTACATCCGCTGATATGGAAAACAAAGAGATAGAAGTAGTGGATAATCCCGGAAAATATCAGGTAGGCGAAGAGGTCAAGGTTTTACTCAGGCAAGGCTTAGGTTTTAAGGCTTTATTCTTTAGTTATGTCTTGCCTTTTTTGGTGATATTGATTGCATTATTCACTTTTTCTGAATTATTCAATAATGAAGTAGTGGTAGGGGTATTATCCCTTGCTATACTTATCCCGTACTATTTGGCAATATATTATAAGAGGGAATATTTTCAAAACTCAATAAACTTTGAGCTACGGAAAATATATTGATTATAGCCATAAATGAATAGAAATGGATGTATGGATAAACTTTTTGTGGTATACCTGCATCCTTGCGCCTGAAATTCAGATATTGTGTAGGTTATTCTGGATTTTTACCAAAAGTCAGGCACAACAACCATAGATCCAATTACCAGGTAATTTGTAGTTATCAATTTTAAAAATTCAGAGTTTCACGCCTGAGACCCTTTCCCATTTTCTTTCGGATTGATCATTTCCTTTACCTGATGGGACGATTTTATCGCACAGAACTTTTCTCCGCACATGCTGCAATAAGAGAGTGTTTTTTTATTTTCTCCGGGCAGTGTTTCATCATGATACTGGATGGCTTTTTCAGGATCAAGCGCCAGGTGGAATTGATCCTTCCATCTGAAGTCAAAACGTGCCTGGCTCATGAGCTTATCTCTGGCATAAGCTGCGGGATGCCCTTTGGCCAGATCTGCTGCATGAGCAGCCATCCTGAAGGTGACCACTCCTTCCTTTACATCCTCCCGGTTGGGAAGGCCTAGGTGTTCCTTCCTGGTAACGTAACATAACATGGAGGTTCCGTACCATCCTATCATAGCACCTCCGATGGCAGAAGTGATGTGATCGTAACCCGGAGCAATGTCCGTGACCAGGGGACCAAGGGTGTAAAAGGGAGCATCATGGCAATATTTCTGTTGTAGCTCTATATTTTCTTTTATTTTATGCATCGGAACATGACCCGGACCTTCAATCATAACCTGCACATTGTAATTCCAGGCGATTTTGGTTAGTTCTCCCAGGGTCTTAAGTTCTGCATACTGTGCTTCATCACTGGCATCAGCAACAGAACCGGGCCTTAGGCCATCACCAAGAGAAATGGCTGCATCGTAATGGCTGAGGATTTTACAGATATCCTCAAAGTAGGTATAGAGAAAATTTTGTTTCTGATGCGTTAAGCACCATTTGGCTAAGATGGAACCTCCGCGTGAAACGATGTCGGTGGTACGTTCCCGGGTCAAAGGTATGTGCTCCCGTAATAAGCCTGCATGTATGGTAAAGTAATCCACTCCCTGCTCTGCCTGTTCGATTAATGTATCCTTAAATACCTCCCAGCTCAACCGGTTCACCTCACCATTTACTTTTTCCAGAGCCTGGTACAGGGGCACCGTGCCCACAGGAACCGGAGAGCTCCTGAGTATCCATTCCCTTGTTTCATGAATATCGACTCCTGTAGACAAGTCCATGATGGTATCAGCCCCACAGCGAAAGGCCCACACAGCTTTCTCAACCTCTTGCTCAATATCTGAAGTGGTAGGAGAATTACCCAGATTGGCATTGACTTTTACAAGAAAGTTCTTTCCGAGAATCATGGGTTCACTCTCCGGATGGTTGATATTGGCAGGAATAATGGCACGACCTGCTGCCACCTCAGACCGCACAAATTCAGGGGTGATCTTCTGGTGAACAGAATCTGGGAACCCTTCATGTTGATGGTAGGCTTCACTCGCAAGCATCTGATTTTCCCTGATGGCTACGAATTCCATTTCCTGTGTAACAATTCCCTTGCGTGCATAATACATCTGGGTATGGCCACTGCGTGAGTTTATCCAGGGTTTACGAAGTTTGGGCAGCCCTTTTCCTATCTCTGTGTGAACGTTCTCATCTGTATAGGGGCCCGATGTATCATAAACCAGAAAAGAATTATTAACTTGTTTTTCATAATCCTTTTCTCTTCTGCAGGATAAAAGAATTTTCCGCATCGGTACCTGAATGTTGTGTAACCTGCCCTTGACATATACTTTATGAGAACCGGGAATGGGCTTTTGCATAATGGTTTTCATAGAATTGGATCCAGTTAAATTAATATGACAATAATGCAGGGGGAATCAAAAAAGATAATAAACGGAATGAGCCATTTTCTATCCCTGCGGCAGTACTAACTGCATCAGGTTCAAAGGGTATGATCTCAGCCCGTTTGTTTAGGGCACCCCCTTTATTCTTGAGACAAAGGTAAACAATATGATGAAAGAAAAAATAATGTTTAAAAAATTTTGTTAGAATCCTGTACCTGTACACCCGAAGTCAATGCATATGGGGAATATAACAAGTTTGTACCCGAACCCAACAAATCCATAAGTTATATAACAATTAGGGCAAATAATTGAGCACATCCATAATGTCCCTGGAGGAATATGCAGTTAAACTTATAAGGTAGGAAAATTGGACCGGCTTTATTGCATTGGTCCTGCCAAAGCACAGGCTATTATAGACGCCCGGCCATACAAAAGTGTTGATGAACTAACTAAAGCAAAAGGTATAGGTGATGTGACGCTCTCCAGAATAAAGGATTATATTACCGTTGGAAATGGGGATTATGAAAAATCAACGGATAATCAATCATCTTCAGGAAAAATTAACATCAGGTTGTCTAATTGGACTACTTTTTGTATCTTTACATCATGGCAAAAAAACGAAAATTGTATTTTGAACCACAATGAATGTTTTGTTACGGGGATAAGTACGATGCCCAAAACCGCTGCTGAACATATGCGTCACCGTTAAAATACTATTTCGTTACAATTTAAAACAAAAAAAATTAATTAACGGTCTTTTTTACATCAGTTTTGTGGTAATTCTATTCTCTTGCACTCCAAAAGAATCGAACTACACAAAAGCCGAAAGTTCTTCTCATTCTTATTCTGATTCTTACAAAGCGCCAGTTTTTACTCATGATGATCGGATCAAAAAAATTGCACCCAAAATACAAAAGTTAATAGCGGACCATGCAAAAGCCGAAAATATACCAGGTATTGCTTACGGTATAGTTGTGGATAATAAACTGGTGATAGATTCTGCCACAGGATATATAAATCTTGATAGGAAAATTCCAGCTACTCCTTCATCATCTTTTAGGATTGCATCCATGACCAAAAGTTTTACCGCGATGGCGATCATAAAACTTAAGGATGAAGGAAAACTGGCTTTGAGCGATCCTGTTAGCAAATTTATTCCTGAAAAGCAACTGGCATTAGGTTATCGTTGGGAAAACGAAGAATGGGAGTTGGAGCCAATGCTTCATGATGGTTCGTTTGGAGCAATCGGGGGACTGATTACATCTATTGAAGATTTTAGTAAATACGTCAGTTTTCTTCTTTCTGCATGGCCTCCAAGGAATGATGAAGATACCGGGCTGGTAAAAAGAAGTTCACTGAGAGAAATGCAAACACCACAATTTTCGAATTTGTATACGAATGCAAGGGACTTTAATGGAGATACTTGTGCCATAATTTATGGGTATGGGTATGGACTTTATATCGCTGAATATTGTAGTGGATTGAAAAGAGTCCTCCATGGTGGAGCACTTCCTGGTTTTGGTAGTAATTATATATTATTCCCTGAATATGGAATACATTCAAACTTCTTCTGAAAATTTGCAACTTTTTACAAAAATTATATAAACATGATATGAATACCTTTGTTATTTTTGTATGTATAAATTTTAATCCGATGTTTAAAGACATTGTTCATATCATCGTTGCATTTCTGTTGTTAATTGCTACAACAGGTGTTGTCCTGTCTGAGCATCATTGTGAAAAAATGCCGGACTCGTTTCACGTGGGAGCAATTTCTGATGATCCCTGCAATCATCCGCGGGAATACTGCGATATCGAAACGATCATCATCAAGGTAGAATCGGAATATACGAAAACAACCCCAACTGTTCACTTTGATCAAGTTGTTATGCAATCAACCGAATCCGGTAATGTATTCCAGGAATATGAGCCGGATCAGGAACCCATATATAACATTTCTACCTATAAGCTTCCTAAGATGCAAGCGGTACTGGCCCGTTTTCAGACCTACCTGTTGTAAGTTTACGATAAGATTCTTTCATTATCAAACCGACCCTTACCCGGGATCCCCTGTTTGATATTGCCCTGGTATTGAAACATGCCTTGCATCCCTTGATCTTGACCATACATTCAATCCATATATACAACTAACTGATAATATAAGCTTAAACTAAAAGGAAACATAATGGAATTTCATTTAAAGCCATTTAATTGGAAATGATCTAAGTTCAATAATGAATCAATAACTTTTAAAAACACAAAAAAAATGAAAACAAGAAAATTCATATTTAAAACGGCAATGCTGGCTGTTATATCCGCTGTGATATTTACAGCCTGTGAAACCACAGAAGAAGCGACTGTTGAATCCATTGAGGGCAGTTATATGGGAACCTTCACCAGGGAAGAGGGTTTAAAACACCTTTCCCAAAATGAACAGAATACCAATGCCACTGCT
>CAYNPZ010000240.1:0-5782 GCA_964399175.1 uncultured Bacteroidales bacterium
ATTTGTTATTTTAGGTTTTCACTTTTCCTTAACTTTATGGACAGACACTAATTAAATACCATATCACATAAGCCGGATCTGCACCTTTTTAACTCTGGAACCATTACAATTTCGACTCCGGTATATCCAGTTTTACGACAAGCTCTTCCAACATGGGCTTCAAATATGAATGAACTTTCTCCAGAGCCGTATGATAATCAAACCAGCCGCCCTTGTCTGCTTCGGGAAACTCCTTATAATTACCGGATTTTGGCGGCCATTCCATCTTAAAGGTATTGCTGGATAAAGCTTCCGGGTCTATATCATCCTCCACGGCCCAGGCATAAACCACCTTACCGCTCTTCTGTTTTACAGGAGTAAGTGAAATGAATTTACCACTGACCTCATGATCTGTTTCCTCTTTTACTTCTCTTTTCGCAGCATCAAGCGGATCCTCATCATCCGGGAATTCGCCCTTAGGAATGGACCATGCGCCGAGATCCTTATTTTTCCAAAGCGGGCCACCCGGATGAATCAGGAATACCTCCAGGCGTGAATCCTTAAAACGGTAAACCAGTAAACCTGCACTTTGCTTGCTTCTTTTAGCCATATTTATCTTATTTAATGAAACAAATAAGCTTATGGAGTATATAAAAGCCGATACTCCGAATCCATGTCCCTTTTCCCCGATACCTCCAAAATTATACGGAAAACCTGTTTTTTCATGTTCTCCGGCATTGTGTAGTGAACCACCGGCCCATGATGATTGGTATTTGGTTCCAGCCCGGGGAAGCTCCAGGCATGCAGCTTCTTCTTTTCCCCTTCTATTTCAGCAAATACTGTTACCTTACCTTCATCTACCTTTACCGGGGAATCGTTGAGTATCCAGCAGTCTATTGCCAGCTCTTCTCCCGGGTTCCAGGTAAATTTGGAGAAAGAGCCACTGGCAAGGACCGGCCGGCAGGCATCTGAAACAGCATTAAACGCGGGTTTGGTCTTGCCGGGATACCCGATCAGGCTGTTGTTGACTGCCGTTGGCCAGGGTTCGTTGAAACACCAGTTCAGGGCCATGGAGCAATAGGGTTTCTGCCTTCTGGCCTCCTCATAGATACATTTAAAACCAACTGCCTGTAATAACTGGCTATGATCTACCAACTCCTGCAGTGAGTCGGCTTCTCCGAAATATCTTTGTAAGGTTTCTATTTCCAGCCAGGAGGAATTTCTCCAGGCACCGAATGCATGATGTGTTTCCCAGGCAGTGTTCCTTTTGGGCGGAAAGAGCTCCTCCCGGGGTATGATCTTCTTCAGCGTGCTCACTGGTGCAGCGCCCGGCATGCCAAATTCAGTATAGGCAGTTTTGTTGGCACGCTCCATCAGCTGAAAAACCTCTTCCCCGGTTTGATCATCATAGAAAAGATAGTGCCCGTGACCTACTCCCATTATCGGAGCTGTTGGGATGAAAGGTGTTGTCGGATCCAACCGGTAGCATAAACTGTTGAGCAGCCGAAGAGGCAAAGATTGATCGGTCATACCCGACCAGTTGTTAAAAAGCTCATTTCCGCCACACCAGAACGCCAGGGAAGGATGTTTGCTTACGCGGTGAATTATGGAAGTGGCCTCCTGTTTGAGGATCTTCAGGTAATGGGGATCATCGGGATAGGGGTTACAGGATAGCGGAAAGTCCTGCCATACAAGTATACCAAGGGAATCACAGATATTGAAAAAAGATTCCTTATTGACAATACCCCCGCCCCAGACGCGCAATATGTTAAAATTTGCCTTTTTGGCCAGCTTAAGCTGCTCCAGGTATCTTTGATAATCCAGTTTGCCATAGAATACCTCCGGATGCACCCAGTTGCTGCCTTTAGCAAATATCCGCCTTCCGTTAATCTTCAAAGTAAAAGGGGGTACACTCCTGGTTTTTGGGAAAATGGCAGGTTCTTCCCAGGCACCTTCATTCATCACCAGTTCCACCTTTCGGAAACCTATCTTTCTTTTCACGCTGTCGATGATGGCACCCTCGGGTCCCCTGGCTTCCAGTATGGAAGTATACAAGTATGGTTCCCCTTGATCATGAGGCCACCAGAGATGAATATCTTTAAGTGTAGTCTTTATAGTTTCCTCTCCTTCTTCTCCAATAGACCCCTGTTTTTGATAAATGGTTTCCCCGTTTTTGTCCTTCAAAACCCAGTTATAGCCAATCTCTTTAAAGTGAGTAACCCGAAAGGAATAATTTACTGAAGCCTCGGCAAAATCACCGGAAAGCTTATAATCCAGTTTTTCCTCCTTAATTCGGGTTGCAGGAGCTATTTCCAGGTAGGTGTCATTCCAGATGCCCACAGGTACCAGGCGGGGATGCCAGTCCCAGCCATAAGGAACGGCAGGCTTAACACTGTTCTTTGCCTGCCGCCGGCTCACAGGAGCTCCTTCTGCTTTCGGAATGGGATAAATGATCACTTCCAGTGTATTTTCCTCCTGAAGATGTTTATCCAGGACAAGTTCCACAGGAGTGAACATCCCTTCCTGATAATGAATCTTTTTTCCGTTAAGATGGATCTCAAACTCATAGTCGATGCCCCTGGAAACAAAAAACAAATGGTGATCCCCGGGTATTTCGGGCCTGGAAAAGCTCGTGCGGTAATGCCAATATTTGTCTTCCAGGAATTTGTAATCCCGGAAATTGTCATCAAAGTACCAGGGATCTTTGTCTTTGGCATTCATATAATCCAGGTGAACCGCTCCGGGAATTTCAGCCGGATAGAATTCCTCAGGCAGCTCTTCTTTTTCCGAAGAATACCCCACTTCCCAATCCGTGCTTATTGTACCGCTGTTGCTTTGGGCTGAAGCAGAAAGATTAAAAATGGAGACAAAAAATATTAAGTAGAATGCATATTTCATAGAATAAAAATTTAGGTTTCAGTATACTGTATTATCATTATTATCATTCAATATTCAGAATATATTTTGATTACCGGGAAATTTTCTACTACTGATACTTTTTCAGCAACTCAAGCATTTTCCGGTCAAGCTTATGACCTTTGTAATTCTCATATTTCACATCGCTTCGTCCGCTGTTGAGTACGCCAAACGAACCTTTCAGGTTCCAGAGGGCATTCCCCCAGTTTACTTCTTCCCAAAGGGAAAGCAAATCTTCCATCCATCTTAAGGCCACATCATGCGGAGTTTTGTTATAACATCCCCATTCCCCCACATGAACCTGAACGCCTTGGTTAAAGAGCGGTTTCCAAGGTTTTATCAGTTCTTCCCTAAGTTTTTCCTTGTCCCATACCACGCCGTTATCCAATTCCAGCGGCCACTCAGGTTCTCCTGAAGCCTTGAATGCACCTTCGGGCACCCATCCGGCCTGGTGATGGCTAACATCCATCGGGTCATACCCCCGCGTACTCTGCGGAAGACCCATATTCTTAATGCCAAATACCGGAGTTCTTCCTACATCCAAACCATCGGCCACGATCAGCCGGTCGGGATCATCTTTTCTGATTCCTTCTACCAATGCGCGAACCACTTCTACATACCTGTCTTCCCTATCCATGGTGGGTGGTTCGTTGATCAGGTCAAAGCTGAGGCGCTTGCTGGAAATCCCTTTATACCGTTTGGCAAACATTCTCCAGTGATATACGGCTGCATCAAGCGCTTTCTGCATGTTTTCAGGAGTGTCGTTGAACAGGTCCACTGGCTCCTTGTCCCGGTTGTTGATACAGTAACCGGGCACCCGGTGCATATTCAGGTTGATATGCACATTGTACTGTTTCCCGAATTCCACTACCTCATCAATATCTTTCAGAACACTTTCATCGATATCATACCAATCGTCGGTAGAAGCCCAGTTCCAGTAGGACATGGGAATCCTCGCAAAATTGAAACCCCATTCGGCCATAATTTCGAAATCTTCCTCATTGAATTTTCTATTGGGCTCTCTCCCACTGAATTTGGCTAAAAGATTAAAACCTTTATAACCGGAAAAGTCCAACGGCTGAGCCTGTCGGACACTGAAGGACTTCATGGCATGCAAGCCAAACCCGGAAAGCATAAAAGCTCCTGCTGTGCTGCTGATTTTAAGGAAGTCACGTCGTTTCATAAAATCATTGATTTTTTAGCAAGATAGAAAAATTACCGAATAATGGCAAATAAATCCATAAGCAATCCCTGGTAAAACAGAACCGTTTAACAAATAAATGATTTCTTTATATCTTTGGAGGCTTAAATTTTGGCAAAACAATGATGAACGAAATATGGGAAAACTCAGCAATTTAGAACCCAGAGAAGTTTGGGGATATTTCGAAGAAATATGCAGTGTACCGCGTCCATCAAAAAAGGAAGAGCAAATCATACAATACCTGGTGGACTTTGCAAAGGAGCACAAACTTGAGTACAAAAAGGACCGGTCGGGGAACCTGCTTATCAGGAAACCGGCTGTAAGGAGTAAAGAAAAGCTAAAAACCGGGGTGCTTCAGAGCCATGTGGATATGGTCGGGGAGAAAAACAAGGATACCGACCACGATTTTGAAACGGATCCCATAAAACCCTATATCGAGGGCGACTGGGTGAAAGCTGAAGGCACAACGCTGGGTGCCGACAACGGCCTCGGCATTGCCGCTCAATTGGCCGTACTGGCATCAGGTGAGATCTCCCACGGGCCACTGGAATGTCTCTTCACCGTAGATGAAGAAACAGGGCTTACCGGTGCTTTTGCCCTGGAATCAGGCTTCTTTGAAGGAAAAATCCTGATCAACCTCGATTCAGAAGACTGGGGAGAACTGTTCATCGGATGCGCGGGGGGTATAGATACCACCGCTACATTCGATTTCGACAGGGAAAATGTTCCGGGGGATCATCAGGGATTTACCATTCAGGTAACCGGCCTGAACGGTGGCCATTCAGGAGATGAAATCCATAAGGGACTGGGAAATGCCCTGAAGATCATTAACCGTTTTCTCTGGAACATCACAGAAGATTATGATGTACGCATTTCCTCATTTGAAGGAGGCAGAGCAAGAAATGCCATTCCCAGGGAAGCAGAAGCCCATATATCCATTAATGAAGAAGATGTGGAAAATGTAAAGCAATATTTTGAGGACTTTGAAGGAAATATAAAAAATGAGCTGAAAGTTACCGAACCAGGGCTTCATTTATCCCTTGATGAAGCCGGGATTCCCGGATATGTAATCGACGAGGACACCCAGCATGACGTGCTCAATGCATTGTATGCCTGCCCCCATGGCGTTCATGCCTGGAGTCAGGAGATAGAAGACCTGGTGGAAACCTCCACCAACCTTGCTGCCATCGAAACCCGGAGAAACGGTTCTTATTTCATTACTACCAGCCAGCGAAGTTCAGTTGACAGCGCAAAGCAAGATATTGCCAGTATGGTGGAAAGTGTTTTCCGGCTTGGAAATGCCAAGGTGGAACATTCGGCAGGATATCCGGGCTGGCAGCCCAATACCGATTCCGGGATCCTTAAGATCACAGAAAATGCGTATAAAAAGCTATTTAATAAAGACCCGGAAGTAAAAGCCATTCATGCAGGTCTGGAATGCGGCCTTTTCCTTCAGAAATATCCTTACCTGGATATGATATCCATCGGGCCGACCATTAAAGGAGCCCATACACCTGAGGAAAGAGCCAGTATTGAAACCACCCGTGAGTTCTGGATGTTGTTGATTGAAATGTTGAGGAATATACCGGAGGAGCAGTAGGCAATACAATAAGTTACAGTTAGTAGGTGAAAAAAAAGTCATTAAATGGTCATCCGTCGAAAGCCGGACAGGTTTGATTGTCATTG
>CAYNPZ010000241.1:0-1140 GCA_964399175.1 uncultured Bacteroidales bacterium
ATATAACCTGCTCCCTGTTCGACCACCAACGCGCATCCATAATGTCACCGGCATTGAGCATGAAAGCGGGACCTTCCTTTTTCATGCCTTCCAGGAACCAGTCCATGGCATCTTCCCAGCCGGGCTGGGGATACTTGATGTTCCAGTTGAAAAGGTCCGGGACGCTGGTGAAATAAAAATTGGCGCCATCTTCTGATGTAGGAAATTCAAAAGCTTGCGTTTCCTGATTGCTGAAGCCGGATGGATCCGGTTGCGCATGTACAGCATTTAAACCAAAAAGAAATACCGTCAATGCAAAGATTGGCATAAAATTTTTTAACCCTTTCTTTACGATTGCTGGAGTCATCTTTGTGTTTGCTATTAAATTTTTCATAATAGATTTTATTTTGATTATATATTTAATAAAAATTTCATGTTTTGTTTGTTTTTAAATTTACCCTACAGATAAATTTCGTATATATCTTTTTTCCTCTTAATGCCTTTGTTAGCTCTAAGTTAGTTCTGATCATTAATTACCAATTCATTTTCAAACTGAAATCGGATAACGGATCATGGGCTTCTTTCATAATCTGCTTCATTTTTTCAACAATTTCAAGATGGTTATCAGCCACATTATTTTCCTCAGAAGGATCAATACTTAAGTTGTATAATTCTATAGGATCGGGATTATCGGTACACGTATTCAATCGGATGGCTTTCCACTTTCCTTTACGAATAGCCTGTTTCCCTCCTCCTTCATAGAACTCCCAATATAAATAGTCGTGTTGTTTTTGCTCTTCATGCCTGCCTTCTAATGTAGGCAAGAAAGAAATCCCATCCGTAGCTTTCGGCGGTTCCACATCAGCTACTTCACAGAGTGTTGGTAATATATCCCAGAAGGCTGAGATATGATCGGAAGAGGTTCCAGATGCTATGCGCTCAGGCCATCTGGCAATAAAAGGTGTTCTGATCCCCCCTTCATACAGATCTCTTTTCTTTCCACGCAAATTCCCGTTACTATTGAAAAAATCAACTTTATGTCCACCTTCCTGATGGGGCCCGTTATCACTTGCAAAAATAACCAGTGTATTTTTATTAATACCCAGATCGGAAAGTTTTTTCATAATCATACCTACTGAAGTATCAAGTTTTCGAATCATC
>CAYNPZ010000241.1:1150-2487 GCA_964399175.1 uncultured Bacteroidales bacterium
GCCGGTAATGCGGGGACCACGTCCTACGTCAGTCCTTTTTCCGGGTCCGGCCAATCTTTATTTGCAAAAGAACCATAGTCCGGAACTTCCATACCGTTACCGTGATACCTGCCAGCTTCATTATTTGCATGTGGAATATTATAGGGCAGGTAAAGAAAAAATGTGGTATCGCGATTTTCTTCAATAAACTGAAGCGCTTCCTTGTCAAACAGATCATGGGCATATTTTTCTTTTTTTTCAGCGACTCCAGTACCTTCTGGCTTCTGAGCCCATGGATTTTTGCCATCTTCAGTAATCAGCTTATTCCCTTCGAGATAATCTTTTTCCCCGTTACTGTACAAAAATTCCGGATAGTAATTATGGGCATGCCACATATTCAGGTAACCATAAAAAAAGTCGAACCCATTTCTTTCAGGGTCATTGACAGGAGGTGGATGCCCTACCCCCCATTTACCAATAGCACCGGTCATATACCCAGCTTCTTTCATTTTTTCCGCAATAGTTATTTCTTCATCGCGAAGCAATTGACCCTCCTCGTTACCCCGTACTGAAGTATGGCCCGTATGTTTTCCTGTCAATAAAGAAGCCCGGGTAGGAGCAGAAACAGTACTTCCACAGTAATGATTGGTAAACATAATACCTTCTGAAGCCATTTTATCAATGTGAGGAGTACTCAGAACCTCCTGTCCGTAACATCCTAAATCACCATACCCCAAGTCATCCACGATAATAAGGATAATATTGGGGTTGTCAGAAGCATCACTGGTTTTCTTACTTTCTTCCTTACAACCTGTAAAAAGGGCTGTCAATCCAGCTATGGACAGACCTAAAATTTTTTGGGTATTGAATTGCATTTTAAAATTAATTTTTTAATAAACAACGAGATTAATAATTTAAAACCAGACTTATTTTAGTATTCAAAAAATAACTTTTGTATCCTTCTCAGAATAAAGTTCATTCACGTTTACGAATTACAAATTCTTTCTGACTAGGATGGATCTTGACAGACCTCGTATGATATTCATGACCCTTTGTATATGAAGGAAATACAGCTTTAATTGTAATCGGATAGGACCATTGAGTTTCCAACTTCCCTCGAATGTTATTTTTTGTATCTATATTCCATTGGCTAATTTCAGCTGCGCCTCCGGAAAAATGCAGATCAGTGCCTGCTAAAACCGGATCTTTCCCATTCCAAGGTACAAGCCGAATCAATTTGCTATGATGAGGAGAAAGCGTTTCAAGTTCCAGGGTGTCGCCCAACTCGTATATTCCCATAGCCTGCTGTGAAAAAAACTCAAAGGCAAGAAATTGAGTACCCAGAAGTCCTTCCGTTG
>CAYNPZ010000241.1:2497-5782 GCA_964399175.1 uncultured Bacteroidales bacterium
TGTTGTCTGAGAATTAACTTGAATGGCTGAATCCATATCTTTTTCTCTCCAGTTAACAATGGATATGGTATTCCATGATGCCAGCGATTCACAGGAAGGTTCCACATGATTTCTTATATAATTCGGGCATTTATGATCAAATATATCTAATGGAATCCCTTTAGAACCAACAGATGGAATAACATGTCTATATAGAGCCCTTCGATCATCTCCCAGTTCCGGCATAAATTCGGTAAAGGTAACAATACCACCTCCCAGATATTGATTTAACGCATTGGTTCGGGCTTCAGCATCAGTAAAAAGTCCCAGTGTTTTCGCATCCATATCCTTGAATTTTTCTTCTCGTTTTCGAATCATCATGGCGTCGGCATCGGTATGCCATAACCTATTCATCCAGGTCCGCAGAATATTCTGGCGATACTCGGTGAGGGACTCATTCCACATAGATTTCACATCACTGCCACTGCGCTGGGAATTGACAATTCCCAAAGAAGCCCCGTAATGGCCTCCACACATTGAGAGATAAGCATCCGGACCAACCCCCTTTCGAATAGCTTTCAATCCTTCACGATAGGCCTGAAACCTGGTTTTGGTAGAATCATAGAATTGTTGACCCTCAGGCCTTATAACGGCACGCATAAAGTCAAACTTGAAATATTCATAGCCCCAATCCTTTGAAAGTTTGCGATAAGCTTCTTCTAAATAATCAGTTACTCCGGGATAAGTTGGATCAAGAACCCAATGATCCATGTCATTCATATGAAAGGTAATACGTTCACCTTTTTCGTCTTTAAGAAGCCATTCAGGGTGTTTTTCCGCTAAATCTGTACCAGGGTCTACTAAATAAGGAGGAGTCCAAATTCCAGGTATATATCCCAGTTTTTCAATCTTATCAGCCGCTGCTTTCATTCCTCCCGGAAAAGATTCAACCGCTTCAAAATCTCCCCAATTTAATAGTTGCCAACATTCATCAATAAGAAACACATCAAAGGGCATCCGATTACGATTATCTGCAAGTTCTTGAAGAGCTTTCAAATCCTTTTGAAACCACTTTTCATTATAATCCAAACCGAAAAAATACCAAGTGCAAAAAACCGAAGGGGGATCATCTGCCGGAGGTTTAACCCCATGATATATTCCTACTTTATCTGCATAATCCCGGATCAAAGGATTGGCTTTGGAACCTACACCCAACATAACCCATCTGCTCGTGCGCTGACCACCAGGGGGAACTACAACTCCATCAAACTGACATTGGGCCTTGAAAGACTGTAAATAAGTCTTATCGCTTTCTTCGTTAAAATTTATTAAGAATCGAGCCAAATGATCATGCCACGACAAATATCCGATGAAAAGCACCGGTGAATTTTGCTTCTTATCAAACTGGAAAAGGGAGAATTGATCGCCTTTCTGTACCTCATTGCCTGGAGGAGAAATTACCTGAGGCAACCCGTTCTTATATCGTTTCTGCAAAAGTACGTCCCACTGGCCAGCATGAGCGTTTTCCTTATAATTAAGATTATTTTTATCAATATGAAAAGGATACATATTGTTTAAATGAATGGCTTCATCTTTTCTGTTGGTCAGGCGCTGACGAATTGCAAAAACACCTTTTTGTTTTGAAATCCAAACTTCTCTGCAGAACTGTAATCCGGAGGTAGTAAAATAATCCTGAATGAGTTTCCCTTCCTTACCCGCTAAAGTTCCAGGTTGTATATTTCTTTTCTGAAACCGCCAGTCTGTAATTTCCAAATCAGATTTTATCTCTGGTCCTGACCATTTACTTTTTACTACGATATCTTCACTAGAAATCTTAATCGGTTCCTTAGAGCGAGGTATATTAACTTGTAAGGGTAAATAAATATAATCTTGATTTAGAGACTGATTATTAGATGCTTTTACATTCAAATTTCCGAAGAAAAATAGGAACGAGATAAATATAAGCAGCAATTTTTCCAATGGTCGACCAAATGAGCTGAAATGATCAATATCTTCCATTACAGTATCCTACAGATTTTAATTAAAAACTACTTCTAAAAATTCCAATTAAATTTTCAATAAACCCCGCGTCTATAGCGGGGTTTATTGAAATAAACTGATAAAAAACCAAATCCAGAAAATAAGGACTTATTAGCGTCCTTCCCAGTTGTCTTGCTGTTCCAGATTTTCGTTAATATCCAGCTCATCCTGTGGGATCGGCCAGGGATGATAGAAATCCTTATATCCTAACGTCATCACATATGCATAACCTTCATCATCAATTTGATATCTATCATAATCTTCAGGATTCTCTGTTAATTTTATACCGTAATGCTCTCCATCAATTAATTTATCATCTTCTCCCCATCGTACTAAATCCCATAATCTTAACCCTTCAAAAGCCAATTCAATCCTTCTTTCCCGCTTGACACAATTTTCCCACAAATCCATGGCATCTCCATAATCACCCCTGTTAACCGGAGGCATATCTACTGACTCCCTGGTACGGAGTTTATTGATCGTGTTATCCAATAATTCCTGGGATATTGGATCACCTGCCTTTATTTTACTTTCCAGATAGCTTAACAGCACTTCCGCATAACGAATAAGGGGAACATCGTTACCACCGGTATACAAATTCCCTTCATAATCTTCATCCACCCCTTTTCTTTGAGCATAACCGCTCATACCAGGGTTTTCACCGATTTGATCTCCAGACTGAGTAGAATCCGGATGACCATAAAAAGTCTGTCCCCCAATTGTATGTATTGCGTCAATATAAATTGAATAATAAAGCCGGGGATCACGATATCTTTCGCCCTGATCATTAACAAATTCCTCATGAAAATTATCAGCATTTTGGTAAGTGGCATTCTCTTCAATGGTTTCTCCATTTTCACACAAATAACTATCTACAAGCTCCTTAGTAGGCTGAACAAAATTCCATCCACCATCAGCATTTGGTCTAAGAGTCAGCTGAAGGCCATGAGAAATTTCATCTTTCAAAAATTTTGAAGTAAAAATAATCTCGGAACTTCGCTCATTCGAACCGTCAAACAAGCTTCGATAATTCGGATCTATACTATAAACATCCAAATCAATCAAATTTTCATAAGCGGTAATGGCCTCCGACCATCTTTTTTCACTCATGAGCAGTCTCCCCTTAACAGCATATGCTGTCCCTTTTTCTACTCTTCCATGTTCATCCGCTGTTTTGGGAAGATCTGAAACCGCTGCGTCGAGTTCATTTAACACAAACTCTACTACATCCTCTTTGGGATCGCGTGTTACACTGTTCGCTTCCTC
>CAYNPZ010000242.1:0-5738 GCA_964399175.1 uncultured Bacteroidales bacterium
CCGCCAGGATTGACGGACGAACCATAGACTTTTCCAAATTACAGGAACAACCCGGGGATAATAACCCGAAGCAATTCTCTTTCCTGCCCCTGAAAGATATTATGAAGGTAAAAAAAAGTTGTTATATCACCTTTACCGATCCCAGAATACATAAAATCCTTGAGAAGGGCTTTGATGAATCACCCATGTTTAATGGTACCATTGACAGCATAGGCCCCAGGTATTGCCCCAGCATAGAGGACAAAGTTGTTACCTTTTCCGATAAAAATGCCCATCAGCTGTTTTTGGAACCCGAAGGAGAGAATACGGTAGAATGTTATCTAAATGGCTTTTCTTCTTCACTGCCATGGGAAGTTCAGTATGAAGGCATCCGTAATCTCCCGGGCTTTGAAAATGCCAAAATTTTCAGACCGGGTTATGCCATAGAATATGATTTCTTTTCTCCTACCCAATTGCATTATACCATGGAGACCAAAAAGATCAGCAATCTTTTCCTGGCCGGTCAGGTTAACGGAACCACTGGGTATGAAGAAGCCGCTGCCCAGGGAATTATTGCCGGCATCAATGCCCATCAGAAAGTTCATGACGGGGAAGAATTCGTTTTAAACCGCGATCAGGCTTATATTGGTGTTTTAATTGACGATTTGATCACCAAAGGTGTAGATGAACCTTACCGGATGTTTACCTCAAGGGCTGAATACCGGTTGTTACTTCGTCAGGACAATGCCGATATACGGCTTACCGAATTGAGCTATGGCCTCGGTCTGGCTTCTGAATACAGATACCAGCTACTGAAAGAAAAGATCAGCCATCGCGATCATATACTTCATTTCATTAAAAATTACAGTACCCCACCTGAAGAGATCAACTTACTGCTTCAGGATTTGAATACTTCTGAAACAAAGCAAAAAAGAAAACTGGTGGATATTCTTCTCAGACCTCAGGTCAACATTAACCAGTTGATAGAATATGTGCCTGATTTGCGAATGCTTTACGAAGAATTGCCTGACAGGAAGGATGAAATCATGGAGGCGGTTGAGATTCTTATTAAATACAGTGGATACATTGACCGGGAGAGACAGCTTGCCGGAAAACTGAACCGCCTTGAACACATTCGGATTCGCGACAATTTCAATTACGATCAGGTTCAATCGCTTTCCATCGAAGCACGGCAAAAACTTAACCGGGTTCGACCGAAAACAATTGGACAAGCTTCAAGGATTAGCGGGGTTTCTCCTTCGGATGTCAGTGTGCTGCTGATGTATCATGGAAGATAATGTTCCACGTGGAACCATAATATAATTCTTTATGAGACAATCTGATACAATTATTACAGGAAAAATTGCAGACATTCCTTCCAAGAGGATCTTTCCCGGGAAGATCCATATTCATGAAGGAAAGATTGCAAAAATAGAACAAACCAATGAGGCCGTAGATGAGGTTTATATCTTGCCGGGCCTGGTGGATAGCCATATCCATATTGAAAGTTCTATGCTTTCACCTCAGCAATTTGCTGCAACTGCCATTAGGCATGGCACCGTCGGTACTGTTTCCGACCCCCATGAAATTGCCAATGTTCTGGGAGAAGAAGGCATCCGGTTTATGGTAAATAATGCCAAGGATTCTCCTCTGAAGTTCAATTTTGGTGTTCCTTCCTGCGTTCCTGCAACACCTTTTGAAACATCCGGAGCTGTTATCAACAGTGAAAAAGTAAAAGAATTGCTCCAGGAAGATCAATTCCGGTACCTTGCCGAGATGATGAATTTTCCCGGTGTTGTTTCCGGGGATAAGGAATTAATGAATAAAATTAAGGCTGCAAAAGCCGCTGGTAAACCTGTTGATGGGCATGCACCCGGTTTGACCGGAGAAGTTCTGGAAAAATATATTGATGTGGGTATAACAACGGAGCATGAATGCAATACCTATGAAGAAGCCAAAGAAAAAGTGGAAAAGGGCATGATGATACAGGTACGGGAAGGAAGTGCAGCACGCAATTTTGATATGCTATGGCCATTGATACGTGAGCATCCCGATCAGGTAATGCTCTGCAGCGACGACCGCCATCCCGACGATCTGGTACAGGGACATATTAATCTGTTGATCAGAAAGGGGCAGAAATATGGATTATACATATTTGACCTTCTAAAAGCAGCTACCTTTAACCCCGTGCTTCATTACGAGCTGCCCATCGGATTATTGAGAGAAAATGATCCGGCAGATTTTATTTTGGTGGATGATCTGACTCAATTTAATGTTCTGAGTACCTACATCGATGGCAAATGTTACTTTGACAAGGGACAACTATATTTTGAACCTGTCGCCGACGAAAGTCCGAATATAATGGAGGCAAATCCTGTTCATACCACCGATCTTCAGGTTAAAGCCACCGGTAAGCCAGTACGGGTAGTTCATGCCAGGGACCATGAATTGTTCACTTCCTGGTCGCCTGCTTATCCATTGGAAAAAAATGGATTGCTCTATTCCGATACCGACAGGGACATATTGAAAATCGTTGTTTTGAACCGCTATAAAACACAGAAGCCCTCCGTGGGTTTCATCCGTAATTTTGGACTAAAGAAAGGCGCTTTTGGAACCAGCATTGCGCACGACAGCCATAACCTGATTGTTGTTGGGGCAGATGACGAATCCATTGTTCAAACCATCAACCGGTTGATCGAACAAAAAGGGGGTATCGTAGTTTATGATGGTCAGCAACATCACAGTTTACCACTTGAGATTGCCGGACTGATGTCCCATCGCTCTGCTGAAGTAGTATCCGGGCAATATCTTGAGCTGACCAGGTTAGCAAGAGGTCTTGGATGTAAACTGGGAGCACCTTTTATGACACTTTCTTTTATGGCCCTGCCTGTAATACCGGAACTGAAATTTACCGATCAGGGTTTGTTCGATGTACAAAAATTCCAGTATACCACGCTAGAGGTTGAGGAATGATCGTTATTCTCTCCTGAAATATACGGATGAATTAATATGTTCCACGTGGAACATATTAATTCAGTGGTTCAATAGATACAGGATATGAGTGGATTGAATGAAAGGGATTATTTAAGTGAAAAGGTTGCGGCCCTGCCAAACAAACCAGGGGTTTATCAATACTTTGATAAAAACGGGGAAGTCATCTATGTTGGTAAGGCAAAAGATCTGAAGAAAAGGGTTTCCAGTTACTTCAACAAGAGCCACTACGAGAACCATCGTTTGTATATACTGGTTTCCCGGATACGCGACATTCAATATATCGTGGTAGAGTCTGAGTCAGACGCCCTGTTGCTGGAGAACAACCTGATCAAAAAGCGCCAGCCCAGGTACAATGTCCAGCTTAAAGACGATAAAACCTTTCCCTGGATCTGCATAAAAAATGAGCCTTTTCCCAGGGTTTTTTCTACACGGAATGTAGTCAACGATGGTTCGGTTTACTATGGTCCCTATACTTCTGCCAATATGGTGCGGGTTTTGCTTGATCTCGTCCGGCAGCTTTATCCGTTGCGTACCTGCAACTACAATCTTACCAGAGAAAATATTGATAAAGGCAAGTTTAAGGAATGCCTGGAATATCATATTGGCAACTGTAAAGCCCCCTGTATAGGATATCAGTCGGAAGAGGAGTACAATCGATCCATTGAGAATATCCGCCGCATTCTGAAAGGAGACATACAGGAAGTGATCAATTACATGAAAAATCTGATGGAAGAATATGCCTCCAACTACAGGTTTGAAGACGCTCAATCGATGAAGGAAAAAATTCAGCTGCTCGAAAAATACAAGAGCCGTTCTACCGTGGTCAACCCGAGAATTGATAATGTGGATGTCTTTTCTACACTGGAAAGAGGGAAAAGCTTTTACATCAATTACCTGAAGGTAACTTCCGGGCGGATTGTACAGTCTCATACCATTGAGCTGAAGAAAAAGCTGGATGAGGATCCTGCCGAACTTATACAGGTAGGAATTACTGAGATCCGGGAGAAACTTAAGAGTCATTCCAAAGAATTGATTGTGCCTTATAAAATCGATTATCCCATGAAAGGCCTTAAGATTACCGTTCCCAAAAAAGGTGACAAAAAGCGACTGCTTGAACTTTCCGAGCGCAATTTGAAATATTATCATTTTGAAAAGGAGAAGCGCAATGAGAAAATCAGCCAAAAATTCTCCAAAACAAAAGAACTGGAGCAGCTCAAAAAGGATTTACGCATGGATTATCTACCGAAGCATATAGAATGTTTTGACAATTCCAATATACAAGGCTCCAATCCTGTTGCGTCCTGTGTCGTATTCCGGAATGGTAAGCCCAGCAAGAATGAATACCGTCAGTTCAATATCAAAACGGTGCACGGACCGGATGATTATGCCAGCATGCGTGAGGTGGTTTTCCGGCGTTACCGGAGGCTGCTGAATGAAGGGGAGGAGTTGCCCCAGCTTGTAGTCATCGACGGAGGCAAGGGCCAGCTTTCTGCTGCACTGGAAAGTCTCAGGGACCTGGATATCCACAATCAGATTACCCCCATTGGTATTGCCAAAAAACTTGAAGAAATATATTTCCCCGACGATCCGGTGCCCCTTTATCTGGATAAAAACTCCTCCAGTCTGAAGACCATCCAGCACCTGCGTGACGAAGCCCACCGCTTCGGCGTCCGGTTTCACCGGCAGAAAAGGTCCCAATCGTTTACTTCTAATGAACTGGAAAATATACAGGGCATCGGTCCAAAAACAGCCCAAAAGCTTCTTGAAAAGTACGGATCTACTGCAGAGGTAAAAAAACTGGACCCGGAAATCCTTGAACAGGAAGTAGGCAGGTCCAAGGCCAAGGCCATTATCCATCATTTAGCAACTAAAGAAGATAAAGATGTTTAGAAGTACCTTTTCCAGAAGTTTTACTTTAACAATAGGTAGTTTGTTGCTCATGCCTTAACTGAAATCTGGTGGATACCGATGAACTCAGGCAGGTTCTTTTTTTCTTCATCTGTCATTTTATCAAGGCATAGTAGAATCACTTTCTGAAGGTTTTTATAGAGTTGATCAAGAGTTGGTGCCTGGCTATGGGCTCCGGGTAATCCGGGTACAACGTCTATGTATTGGTTTATTTCCGGATCTTTAGTTATTTCTGCAGAGAAATGATAGTTTTTCATTGTATGACTTTTTGCTTACAAATTTAATGTATTTAGGAAGTATATAGTTTTCTGCGGGAAAAATTTTAACTCTGATGCGAAAATCTTTCCCTGGAAGGGCTCCTTTTTTCATGTCGTGAGAGAAGAAAAAACCATTCGATCAGAATTTTTACCCTTTCAGTAATGAAAAAATGCCCTCTCAAATAGAAAAATTTTTCTTCCGAACAGAAAAACATATCCGCCAGAGGGCATTGAATAGCACCCATTCATGGTTCCCTAGATTTTTTTGGGCATCTGAGAAGTAATAAAATTTCAGTCTCTTGTCTGGCTTCTTCCAGCGTTGTAATTAGATAACCATGTAACCAGAATTATTCACAAATAATCCTGAGGTTAAATTCAGAGGATTTATGAGAATGATCCAGGTTAACAATGTTTCTCTAAAATTTTTTATAGATACATCTGTGAACTAGTAGGGACGCACGGCCGTGCGTCCCTACACATTTAAATTCTTACCCTCAGCCACCGCCCGAATAAAAAACCCCGGGCAATTGCCCGGGGTATGGTATATTAACGTAAAATGTTCCACGTGGAACAATGCCATATACTGTTATTCTTTTACCA
>CAYNPZ010000243.1:0-5656 GCA_964399175.1 uncultured Bacteroidales bacterium
GAAAGTGAACGACAGCTCCTTTGGTAATCCGCAGGTTGATGTTGCTTTTCAGATGAATGGGACCCGTCAGCCATTCTCCGGCAGGAATAAGTACTGTACCTCCGCCTGCTTCATTGCATGCTTTGATTGTTTTGGCAATGGCTTCTGTATTTATAAATCCCTTCTTGGCTTTAGCTCCGTAATCCCGAATGTTGAATGTTTGATCAGGGAATTCCGGCCGTTTTAAACGGGGCATATCAAAAGGAGCATCGATTGATGCAATTTTGCGAGGAACTGCATCTTGTGCATGAACATCTGGTGTAAAATCATTGGGAATAATCAAGGCTATAACTATAATCCAGAGGTTCTTGATTTTTTTCTTGTTCATTGGTCTGAATTTTTATTATTTGGTTTTACAAACCTTTTTCAAAATCTTCCCACTTTACATTCCAATTGCCGTTATCGGGAAATCCGGGGTTTTTTTTCTTACAGCCCTTCCAGCCAGCGCACATTAATGCAACTGCTTTCAGCAGTCCTCCGTTGCCGGGAAGATAAATCCTTAAACGATCGCTTTGATAATTGTGGCCGTTTTTTAGGTAGGTATTTTTTTGGGTATCCATCAACAAAGCTTTTAGGGCTGTTTTTGGTTTGCCTAAACGGGTGGCACACATGGCTACCATAGGATAATCCCACCCCCAGGTTGAAAGCCAGTTCCATCTACTTATAATTGTCTCGAGCGTATTTTCCATCTTATTTGGATCTATTTTCTCCCATTTGGGAAGCATTCCATAAGATCCGAGGACCATAGGATGGTCCCGCATGTAATCAGGATTGCTGTATGAATTGGTAGCTCCTTTGATTCCGAAATATACTTTATTATTGTGATCCGGTGCTGCCAGTTTGTTTTTAACTTTCTTCCATACGGAATCCACCGGAAGATTAAGCCTTTTGCGCCATTTTTGTGCCGTTTTCAAACCCCAATGCCAGTATGCAAGTTCAAAGGGTGGATTGGAAGTGGTCTCCCGTGGCCAATGTTCCTGTGCAGGTATAAGGGGGGGTAACAAATTGTAAGTATCATTCTTTCGGTTATATACTGCAAAATCAGCCATAAATTCAGCCGTAGCAAATACAAGATCTTTATATTTGTTGAGGGTTTCTTTGGTTGGCTCCAACTGATACAGTTGTTCAGCAAAATAAATAAAATGGGGTTGTTGCCATATAAGATAGGAACCCACTCCCGAAGGACTGTTTTTTCCTTCAGGACCTACCATCTTGGGCCACCGTAGACCTTTAAATCCTTGTCTGTCTGCTGTTCTTTCTGCTTCATCATATATTGTGGAATAGTAATTTATTTGCTTTTTAAGTATGTGAGGACGATTCCACACAGCGAAATGTGCGGCATGCCACCAGTGCATTTCCAGGTGGAATTTTCCGTACCACGAATTGTAGCTAAGGCCGGTTTCCGCAGGAGGTAGGCTACCTGCACATTGGATTCTGGTTAAATACTGCGATAAAACCACTCTTCGTTCCAGTTCATCGGCACGCGGATCGGTAGAGGAAGAAAAATCAACTGCTCCTCCTGAATTCCAAAATTTTTTCCAGGCAGAAAGATTGTTTGAACGGGTTTTTCCAAAATTTGGCAGTGCTTCTTGTGGCCTGTGGGTTGAAAAGCAGCAAGAGAAATTTAATGTCTGATTTTTGTTTTCGGGCAATAGCTGGAAGTGATGTTTGCCTTTTTTTACCCATTCCCCGGGTGTTTGCCATTCAATTTGTGTAAAGTATCGGGTGGAATCCAATTGCCGGGATATCAATGCAGATTGTGCTGATTCCTTTTCAATTGTTGACTGATGCGCCTGGCGGCTGGAAAAATCATATCCATGGTGCATTTTATAATCTGTTGCTGGATATGGGAATTTCCATTCTACGCTCAGTTGTCCATTGGAGATAAGCGATGACTGAATGCGTGCAGAAATCATATCTTTCTTCTGGTGGCAAAATACCTCCACTTTTACTTGTTTTCCTTCTACTTCAAATGTACTGGTGATTTTGCCTGTCCAAAGATTTAGATGATGATTAGCATTTTTTATATCCCCTATCTTTACTTGGCTACCATTTTCTTTTTTTATAAACAATCCTATTATTCCCAGATGCAGGCGATGGGGGTTTTGTCTGAAATATTCAGTGGCTTCTTCTTCACGTTTTGTATTATATTGTCCGGCCAAGTAGGGCACCTTTCTTCCCTGATAGTTATGATAGCGATAACCTAGTTTGCGTGTGAAATTTTCTTTGTTATTAAAAGAATGCCATCCCCAGTTGGATTGGGTTCCCAAAGGAACGCCATTTTCGTAGGCCTTATAAAAGGTTTGCAGACCAGTAAGACCAGTTGTAAAAGTAAAGTTGCCATTGCCAATGGAGAGCGCATTGAGTGAATCATAGCCGTTAACGATTACATTATGACGATTGACCAAATCATACCGGTTTATTTTTTTCTCTTGGTTCGTGCATGAATATAAGCCCAAAAGAAGAAAAATCAACCCTATCCTTTTAAGTCGATAATAAAGCATAATAATAGATTTATAAATATTTTATGATAAAAATAATATAATTTTATAAAAATAATTTTTTTGGAAGTATTTTTTTACCAATTTAACTACCAATAATTATGATATCCAATTTATTAATTATAATTTTAAAAGTTCTTTTGTCATTAAACTATTAGATTTCAAAAGAAAACGGTGACTTAACATACTGTTGCTATTTATAACATCAAACATCCTCTCCTATGAAACCACAACGGCGCAATGTTTTAATTGGTGCTATTGTCATAATTATAGCAGCCGCAGTGTATTTCTTGTATACACAGTATTCCTGGTCCTATAGAGCCGGTAAAATACTGGATGAAACCGGTGTTCAAGGCGGGCTGGTAGTCCATCTGGGATGCGGCAACGGCAAGCTAACAGCTGGTCTCCATGCCAATGACCGATACCTGGTGCATGGCCTTGCCAGGGATAAAGAATCCGTAGAGAAAGCCCGCGATTATATCCACAGCCGGGATCTGTACGGGCTGGTAACCGTTGAACGATTGGATGACAACAACCTTCCCTACACGGACAATCTGGTAAACCTTCTTGTAGCCGAAAATTTAGATGGTGTTTCCATGGATGAAGTCATGCGGGTGTTGGCTCCTAATGGGATAGCCTGTATAAAAGAAGAGGGTGAATGGCAAACAAGAGAAAAAGACCATCCGGCCAATACCGATGAATGGACCCACCATCTTCATGGTCCTTCGAACAATGCAGTTGCCAGGGATACGGAAGTAGAACCGCCCCGGCACCTGCAGTGGAAAGGAGGCCCCATGTTCTCCCGCAGCCATGAACTGATACCCAGCATACGGGCCATGGTCAGCTCGGGAGGCCGTATTTTCTATGTCATTGATGAAGCGCCCCTGGGGATTAAAGATCCGCAAGTACCCTCCCAATGGAGACTTGTGGCGCGGGATGCTTACAACGGGGTAATTTTATGGAAGCGTCCAGTCAAAGGAGATTCTACAGTGGCCTATACCAAGTCAATGAGCAGAAACCACTGGGTAGGTTACAAAGGAAGTCCATCTACAAAGGAAGATGACGGTACTCCGGGAGTGAAGCCCGAATGCCTGGTAGCCGATGGAGATAGAGTTTATGTAACCCTTGGTAAAAATTCAACAGTAAGCGTGCTAAATGCGTCTACCGGCCAAACGGTTCAAGAGCTGTCCCATACCGAGGGCACCCGAAAAATATTGTATCACCGCGATAACCTGGTGCTTCACCGGGAACCGGGCAGAAGCAATCAGGGGGATATCATTCAGACAATCGACCCCTCATCGGGTGAAGTGCTGTGGGAGATCAGTGAAGACAATCTTGTTCCCCGCTCGCTTGCCGCCAGACAAAACCGTGTGTTTTATCACAATACCCATGGTATTGTGGCAGTGGATCTGGAGAGTGGAGAGGAGCTTTGGAACAGCCGGCAGCAGGAATCGGAAGCGCTGCAGTGGGGAAGTTCGGGAAAAATGGTAGTCACCGATGAGGTAGTACTATTCCAAAGCACCCGTCATCTTGTTGCCCTTTCTCCTGAAAATGGTGAATTGCTTTGGAAAGGTCCTGGTGCTCAAAGCAACAATCCACCTTTGTTTGTAGCCGGAGGACTGGTTTGGAGCGGAGAGCCGGAGTTCTTAAACCGGAAGATCAAAAACAGCGGGCCACTGGATGCCTCTAAGGCACCCTATGATCACATTTATCGTGCCGGCGGCGGATCCTACTATTCATTACCTCAAATTAGAAATACCATAGTTGAAAAAGAAGGTTATGAGCCTTTAAATGGAAAAGTAAAAAGAACTATAAAAGTAAAAAATTTACTTTCGCCTGGCCATCATTTCCGTTGTTACCCGGGAAAAGCCACCAGCCGGTACCTTTTATGGAACAAGCGAGGCATAGAATTTATGGACCTTACCGGTGACAACCATATGAGGCACGACTGGCTCCGGGGTATGTGCCATCTTGGCTTCATGCCGGCCAACGGTATGATTTATATGCCTCCTCACCAGTGCTTTTGTTACCCGGCTTCTAAAATAGATGGCTTCAATGCCGTTGTGGGTCGGCTGGATTCCCTGCGCTGGTCTTCAGAGCATGCAGCCCATCCCCATGAACAAGGTCCGGCATATGAGACTGAACTTAAAGAACCGGCGTCCCGTTCAGATCAATGGCCCATGTACCGCCATGACAGCAAACGAAGCGGCAGCCTTCCCTCCGGTGTTCAGAAAGACCTGACCAGACAATGGGAAAAGGATCTGGGAGGCGAGCTCACCCAACCGGTTGTTGCAGACGGGAATCTATACATTTCACAGATCAATGCCCACCGGATCCACTGCCTGGACGCCCGATCCGGCAATATCCAGTGGCGGCGAAAAGAAGTGGGCGTTCGAGACCAACGGGAAAGTGGACTCCTCCCCGACTTATTACCGGGGTTTACTTCTTTTCGGTGCCTCTGACGGCTGGGTTTACTGTCTGAGGGCTTCTGACGGTGAGCTTGTATGGCGGTTCCGAGGTGCACCTCATGACAGGCAGATCGTCTCCTTCGGCCAGCTGGAATCACCCTGGCCTGTTCATGGCAGTGTGCTGGTGAAGGATGATGTGGTTTATTGCCTGGCTGGTCGGTCTTCCCATATTGATGAAGGAATGTACATGTTTGGCCTTGATCCCCAAACCGGAGAAAAACTTTATGAGAATCAACTGAAAACCCCCCGGCCCAATATACCGGAAGAACATGGCCGACCTTCTGATATGGAGGGTATGCGATCAGACATTCTGGTGGGTCAAGGCGACTATATTTATCTTCGGCGGACCAAATTCAACAGACAACTGGAAAAACTGGATAATCAGAATATTACCAAACTAGGAGATCGAAATGTAGGATTGCATCTGTTCTCCAATACAAATTTACTTGATAATTCCCAATGGGATAGGAGGTATTGGATGTATTCATCCCGGTGGCCCGGCTTCTACTTTGTTCACCAGGCACCGAAGAGTGGTTCTGTTCTTGTTTTCAATGACTCGGTCACTTATGCCAATAAGCATTATGACCGCATATCCGACCACAGCCCCTACCATGTGCATGGGCAGGGAAATCTATTGTATGCCGATGA
>CAYNPZ010000244.1:0-1298 GCA_964399175.1 uncultured Bacteroidales bacterium
AAGAAATTGCGCGTCATCTGCACCGACCCAATATACCGATCCATCGCTGCATCCAAACAGAGCCATGCCGTTATATATTGCCGGTGGCGAATCGATACGTCCGCCAGCGGTAAAATGCCAGAGCTCCTCACCTGAATCCGCATCCAAAGCATAAACCGTGTGCTCGTCCACGGCACTAACAAATAGCTTTCCATCTGCCACCACAGGCTGGCTCAATTCTCCATCCAGATCTTTCTCCCATGCATTTCTAATATCTGAGGATACCTGTGTTTGAATATAACCGCTCCTCTCATTATCGTGGCGATATACCGGCCAGGATTCTCCGGGTTTATAAGCTTCTGCATTCACCTCACCATATGCAGGACCTCTGTGTAACCTTTCGGCTTCGGAAGTGTTATTGGTCGTATTTACTTTATTAGAAAGGGCATTAAAACCAGTCAATTTTGATTGATAATGGCAAGCACAAGCATGGGGAGAGGTATAAAACAAACCATTAGCAGGCATCATACCATAAATACATCCACCCCGCGCCCAATGGTTAATGTTCCATTCACCATTATCTATATTGAAACCTGTAATTCCCATCATAGGAGGGAAAAGAAACTTTTCTGTCGCTCTGCCGGGATAGCATCTCTGATGCATATAAAATGCATCGATGGGATTTTTATATTCTTTTAGTTTCTTTCCGCTTTTTAAGCTGTAAGTAGTAAATATACCCTGATTGTCTCTGCCTAATACCCATATTTTATCATTGACCACATAAATATCTTCAATACTAAAATGACCGGAGGAGGGCCTATCGTTTGAAGACCATAATATCTCTCCATTTTCCAATGAAAGAACAATTATAGATGCTCTAAAGTTTTTATCTTGGAGGGTATATGTCCTCTGATCTTTGGGAGCGAAAATAATATATTTTCCTTTGAGAATTAAACGGGGACCGGAATATCCTGTTGGTACCATCTTTTTTTCAAAAAGCTCACATTTCCAAAGTTTTTTTCCCGATTCTTTATCAAGAGCCACAATAGAACTTCCATCGTAAAAACATATCTTCTCCTCATTTGCCGAGAGAGTCATCGGAGTTATGGGTATTTTCTTTTCCCAAAGCACGTTTCCTCCCTCGATATCAATGGCTTTAAGTTGACGATTACCCTGATTTTGTTTCCATGCCCATCTTCTGCTGGCTCTATCTCGTTCAGTATAAAAATCAGGATGTTTTTGTCGATAATCGGGGATTCTTCTGCCAGAATCTACTGCTGCATAGATTATTCCATTGGAAACAATTAATTCGAAAGTAG
>CAYNPZ010000244.1:1308-5651 GCA_964399175.1 uncultured Bacteroidales bacterium
TGGTAGTATTTTTATATTCATGGAGCACTTCGCCAGTGGCCGCATCAAGCTTTAAAAGATTCTGACCGATCCCCGGGGAAAAATAAACTCTGTCATCTACAGCTACAAGGCGCCGTGGCATCCATCCGGGACCACTTTTCATCGGATAAAGATGATTGAACCAGTTATGTAGCTCCTTTTTCCATAGTACAGTTCCATTAAAGGCATCGCGGGCGGTCAGTATATAATCCGAAGGAAGCTGAATTGATTCAGTTGGACCTTCATCCATAACATAAAAAACCCTTCCATTGGCCGAAACCATTGCATGCAAACTTGCCGTTTGTTCGTGGCTGCGTGCCCATTTCGGTCCGCCATTCCATCTCATGCCTTGAGGCGGCCCGACAAGCTTGTCCTTTGAAAGAAAAGTACCTTGCGGGTCATGCATATAATGAGTCCATTCGCCTATATTCTCTGGCCACGGTTTGACTTGTTTGTTCCATTTACCATCTCGCTTAATGTAAGCTACCCCTCGGGGGGCCAAAACCCTCATCATTTCCTTCCTGTTTAACTTTTCCCCTGCCTTCTTTTGGATTATCAGGAGATTTACCAGGTTATCAACATAAGGGAGATCTCCTCCCTTCCAGTGATCCACTGAGACTCTACCATATAGTTCCTTTCCCTGGATATAATTCCGGGCTGTATTCACTGAATTTTTGTCCTGAGAAAGCCCCTGTACAATATACCGGTCATTGGCGTGTAATGCAGTGGTCAGTTTACCATCTTTGCATCCTAAATGTACAATCAATCCACCTTTAACTCCCGTTTTCTTCAATATATTACTGGCTTTATAGGTATAAGAATAGTTAATATATAAAAAATACACTATCGTTCCTATTGCAATAACTAAAAGACCAATTAATAATAACCTCTGAAATGTCTTCTTTCCTTTCATAGAACTATACTTTTTTTTAATTAATATATTTTACAGTTTGTCAAATACCTTTTGGATCCATAGAATGTACTGATATTAAAAAATATTATATGCTCTCGTTAATAATAACTGTCCATTAATATTCATATAAGCCTTTATTTGTCACATATTTATCTTATAAAAGGATCTCAAATAAATTATTTACCTTCATAACAAATGATCTCTCCCTTTTCGCTAACTATATAAAGCTTACTATTTGCTGCAATCAATCCATCATGGGCAGCCATATATCCAACTTTATATTGTTTTAGTATTTTTCCATTTTTCTTAGAAACAACCCATATAAAGGATCCGTTTTTACCTTTCAACCATTCTGTCTGCTTCTGCATTTTTTCCTGAAATGTTTTCTCATTGGAGCGACCCCACATCTCTTTTTCATCCACTACATCCTTAGGCCCGGCAATGAAAAGTTTATCATCCGCAAGCACCATGGCCCGAGCCATAATATCCGGTTGTAAAATTTCCCAATTGTAATCCAATGCAGTTAGCTTGTCTTTAGGTAATGCATCAAGCTTTTTCCAATTTGCTGAAGGACCAACCAGTCCATTGTTCGCTGATGGCATTGGCCACCTGGTGATAGGCCTACCTTTTTTCCAATTCACTGTAATACTATCACCGGTAAGTTCATTGTTAGAGCAATATTTGTCTTCGGTCCAAACCCCTTCTAAACGAGTTATGCCTACTTTCCTTTCCGGTTTCTTCTTTGCACTGTATAATTTATACTCATTAATAGAGGTATTGGTAAGCAACTCAGGAAGCCTTCCGTAAGAATAAGCATTCTCTTCATCAAGACACATAATACGGCCATAGGGCACGCGTTTCGGAGGAAGCTGGAATTCATCCCATCCTTCTCCGGCAACCCGGCCATAAAGCCAGTATGTGCGATGTTGCCAGGAATCATCCAGGAAAGATGTAGGACAGAACAGGTGAACCTCTTCTCCGTACTGATTATCCGGTTTCTGAGGACGAACACGTACGCGTTTACCATCCTTATTAAAGGTCTGTGACCGCATATAAATATATTTTCCGTCACTGGAAAGAATATCAGGATTTGCAACCGGTAAATATTTACCCACCATAAGATCCTGAAGGTTTTTGTCGGAGCCCGGTACTTTATTGTCCATAACATTTTTTGAGATCATTTCTCCTGTTTGAGGATCCAGTATCACCATCCGCAATCCGCCATCCAGGAACATAGACCGGCCCGCCACACAATACAATTTATCATCTTCAATCAGCACGCTACCCGAAATGGGCCAAGGTGATTCCAACTGACCGTAGGACATCATCCTTCTGTCATTGGGAGCCACCTGATAGCGCCAAACCAGTTGCCCGTCATCGGTGCGAACCGCATATACCGATCCATCGCTGCATCCAAACAGGGCCATGCCATTATATATTGTCGGTGGCGAATCGATGCGTCCGCCGACAGTAAAATGCCAAAGCTCTTCACCCGAATCCGCATCTAAAGCATACACCGTATGCTCGTCCACGGCACTAACAAATAGCTTTCCATTTGCTACAACAGGCTGGCTCACTTCTCCATCCAGATTTTTGGTCCATACATTGCCAATATTAGAGGATATCTGCGTTTGAATATAACCGCTCCTTTCATTATCATGGCGATATACCGGCCAGGATTCTCCCGGTTTATAAGCTTCTGCATTCACCTCACCATATGCAGAACCTTTCCGTAACCTTTCGGCTTCCGGTATATCCTCTGCAGGTTGTTTCTTATCGGTAAGCGCATTGAAACCGGTCAGTTTTGACTGATAATGACAGGCACACGCATGCGGTGGAGTGTAAAGCAAACCATTGGCGGGCATCATACCATATATGCAGCCACCACGCACCCAATTGTTGATCTCCCATTCGCCTTTTTTTATGTTTAAACCTGTGACACCCATCATAGGGGGAAACAGAAAATCTTCCGTTGCTTTTCCGGAATAGCATCTCTGATGCATATAAAATGCCTTGATGGAATTTTCATATTCTTTCAGCTTTTTTCCGCTATTTAAACTATAAGTAGTAAAAATACCGTGATGTTCTCTGCCTAAAACCCACACTTTATCATCGATCACATAAACGTCTTCCAGACTAAAATGGCCGGAACGTGGTTTATCTTCTGAAGTCCATACCAATTTCCCGTCATTTGCGGAAAAAGTAAAAAGTTGGTCCTTAGGTGCAAAAACAATATGCCCATTTTTCATGATCAACCGTGGTCCGGAATAACCTGTCAGGACCTGATCCATTTCGGTTACCTCATTCTCCCAAAGTGTATTCCCCGTTTCCGGATCAAGGGAAACCATATTTACTCCATCAAAAAAGGCCACCATTTCATCATTTGCTGCTAGGGTCATCGGGGTAATGGGCGTCTTTTTATTCCATACCAATTCTCCGCTTTCCGAGTCAATGGCTTTAAGCTGGCGATCCCCCTGCTTTCGGTTCCATGCCCACTTTTCACTGGCTCTGTCCCGCTCGTTCCAGCAATTGGCATCCTGTTGCCGGTAATCTGGAACGCTTCTGCAGGAATCCACTGCAGCATAAACCAGTCCGTTAGAAACGATCAGCTCAAAGGTGGTTGCAGTATTGGGATATTCATGAAGGACTTCACCGGTGGCAGCATCGAGTTTCAGAAGATTCTGGCCTATTCCGGGAGAAAGATACACGTGATCGCCGACAGCAACAAGGCGCCTGGGCATCCAGCCGGGGCCACTTTTCAAAGGAAACAAGTGGTTGAACCAGTTATTAAGCTCTTTTTTCCAGAGCACTTTTCCGTTAAAGGCATCCCGGGCCGTCAGCACATAATTTGAAGGCAGCTGAATGGATTCCGTCGGGCCTTCATCGAACACATAAAAAACCCTGCCTTTGGCAGACACCATAGCATGCATGCTTCCAGTTTGTTCGTGGCTGCGCGCCCATTTCGGTCCACCATTCCATCTCATGCCCTGAGGAAGGCCCACCTGTTTGTCCTTTGAAAGGAAAGTGCCTTGTGGGTCATGCATATAATGGGTCCATTCATCCAGTTCTTTTTCCCACTCCCTAACCTGTTTGTTCCATTTTCCGTTGCGCTTAACATAAGCCACTCCGTTGGGGGCCAGAACACGCATCATCTCTTTTTCATTTAATGTTTCCCTGGCATCCTCCCGCACGATCAAAAGGTTAACCAGGTTATCCACGTAAGGAAGACCATTGCCATCCCATTGATCAACAGAAACCTCACCGTAGAGGCTCTTCTTATGAATGTAATCACGAGCCTTCTGAACTGAATTGGGGTTCTGGGAAAGTGCATGAACAATATACCGGTCGTTGGCCTGTAAAGCGGCAGTCAATTTGCCGTCCTCAGCTCCAACATGTACAACCAGCCCGCCTT
>CAYNPZ010000245.1:0-1622 GCA_964399175.1 uncultured Bacteroidales bacterium
AAAAAATTATTCGATCTTTTGGTTAATATACTACCACCTGATTTTAACGTTTTATCACCCAAACATCTGATACATGAGAATAATCCCTCCAGTTCAGATGCGATTCTTCAGGTACATCAAAAGTGATACGCATTTTCCCATCCCGAGTGATGTATTTGGGAACGATAAACTCTTTGAACTCTCCTCTCCCTTTATTATATAAGATAGGCTCCAGACGTCTCCCATCTGCTCGTATCAGGGCATCACCCTGCCCGCAGACCCGAATGAGATAGTACGCTTCAAAATCCAGGTTTTCATATTCCAAAACCGGGTTATTCTGAAAAAGCTGAGAAGATAGTCTAGCCCGGCTAAATCCGCCATTCCACCAGGCAACATCAGTGGCATCATAAGATTTGCTCACCACTCGGGGGCCTGTTTTAATGTTGGAAACATTATCATAATAGTTACCTTTTCCGGGATTTTCCCAGGTTCTTATAATCTTCAGCCGTTTCAGTTTTTCCTGTTCACGCTCCATTTTCCTTATTTTTTCAAACTCATCTGCCAGCCACCATCGATTGTTAAGAGGGTAATTCGCGAATTGAAGGACACACCCTCGTTCCGCCCCCGAAGCCTGGTATTTGGGAACACTGGTTTGCAATCCGCATGAATGAAATAACTCATCGCAATAACTGACAATCTTTTCATAACAATCTTGAGCAACAGGCTCCGAATCGGCTTTGTTAATAATGTCCAAAGCCTCAGTCATGGCTTTATCTGAACCAATCTTTTGGGCCTTTGCAAGAACTTTATTGGCCTTTTTTTCTAACCCCTGCTCGTAAATTTTTCTTTTCCGCTGATAGGCATCATAATAGGCACGCAATCCCAACATCTGCCAACGCCAGTTATCAGCCAGTTGCGGATTTTCTTTATTCAATTCCTGCCAATATCTTAAGGTAGTCTCTATACCACCGTTCTCAATAATCGGGCCCTCCCAGTTCTGTTCAAGGGCAAGCACGCCCTCGGCTGCTGTTTCAGCAACTTCAGGGCTAAAAAAGAAGCGGCAGTATTCAGTCAATATTTCACGAACCGGTTTATCAATATCCCAACCACGCATACTCCATATCACCTTATTTACATCATCATGACACCCGTCCGAATAGGAAACAAATCCATCCGTAAATTGTGCATATTTTTGATGGATACTTGCATAGTAACTTGGCTGAGGATTAATCCCCTCCCTTCCAAGGGTCAGACTGTAGGCCTGATCCCAGTTCTGTACCGGATACTGACACCGCACATTATGAGTAATATCCGGGTAATGCCGGTGTTTATAATTGGAATCCAATCGATGCCGGGTACTTGCTACTGGTGGACTACCCGGTCCTGAAACCACTCCCTTCAACCATTCAGGCTGATATTTATCCAGATAACTATAAAAATAGTTGATCTGTTCAGTGCTAAATCCCTGCAGGGATAACCATATTCCCGCCTCAGGATGATATTCAGTCAATATTTGAGACAAATCTTTTAAAAAAGGCATAACAAATTTGGGATGATTATCCCCTGGATCACCCCCGGGAACAAACACTTCATCAAGCTTAGGACAATCTCTGTATAATTTCTCATGCTTTCTAAGCAAAGCC
>CAYNPZ010000245.1:1632-2812 GCA_964399175.1 uncultured Bacteroidales bacterium
TTCATTCTTCAAATCAACATTAGCAGGCGTCCACACCCAATAATCAAGACCATATGAAGCACAGATTTCGCTTATACGGATATTCATCTTCTCGGAAGAAACGGGCATATGTACTCCATCCTCACTAAAGGGGATATTTTCAATGGCATTAGTACCGAACAGGACCAGTTCCTTTATATATTGTTCATATTGCTTCCCGTCCCAGGCATCATATGAATTGGCCTTATCGCGATAACCCAGCTGATGGCCTCTAATTTCCTGCATTGGAGATGTTGCTAAATCAATAGCCTCTTCTAAATACACATTATCATCAGCTATAACCATTGTACGAAGTAATTTTCCACATCCAAAAACTGTTGCTCTCGAATCTGCACCAATAATCCACACAATATTTTTTCCGTTTTCCTTCTGAGTTAAAACCCGGTAGCCTTCCGGTTTATACTCCGGATAACTCTTATCATTACGTTTGGGAACAGGTTTTCCGAGAAGTTCTTTATCTCCGGAAAGGGCAATGGCCACTATTGATGATTTTTCAGTATCCCAGCTATCTATGGAATCCCATTCAGCCGATGAACGCTTTGTTACCTCCTGTCTCAAGATTTTACACAGTGTTTCCCCTACCGGCGATGCTATCTGAGGAGATACAATAATTGAAACCTTATTCATATCAATTTGTTGTGACGTTGATCTCTGCAAGCAGATAAAAACAAAAATTCCAATAAATACCATTTTGGTGAGAAAATTCTTATCTTTTATCATTATCTTCGCTTCCTTTTGGATATAAAAAAATAAATAATTTTCATATTAAAATCTTGTATTGGCTCCAGGCAAACCACTATGTAGTGAGATGGAAATCAAGCTAAATATAATAAGCAGCAAGATCAATACACCCAATATCAGCCCCCCCCTTTTCCATGATTCTGAAGGACCTTCTTTTTCGATTGCTGGGATTTCCTTTTTCCGGTTAAAAAGCCATATCAAAAAGACAATTAAAAGGATCACCCAATAAAGATACTGCTCCAGTTGCCCGGATAATAGAAGGAACCCTTTCTTTATGTGACTCAATACGATAAAGAAGATACTCAATAGAAAAAACAGAGTGGTACCCAGATTGTATATACTTACAAATTTTTTATGTTGAATACGATACCACAGGTAAAAACCCACAAGAGCGAAAATA
>CAYNPZ010000245.1:2822-5634 GCA_964399175.1 uncultured Bacteroidales bacterium
CATCCGTATAGAATTTGATTTATGGCAAAGTGCGGGGCGTTCGATATACCAATACGATTGGCAAGCTCAATAAAACCTTCTTTTTCAAAAGCCTGAACAATGTTGGTTGCGGGAATTACAACCAGCAAAACAGCGATACCAAGCCAATTCGTCGCTAAGGAAGGCATCTTTGTCTTGGGCCATTTTCTGGTAAAAATACCATAGGCCATACCCAGACCACCAAAAAAACCAAGAAGGAATTCCATAACATTCCACCAATTGAAACTGGCACCACTTATACGTCCTATGGTTTGCACAAAATTCCCAAAGGCGAAACCAAAGCCGGTACCCAGGGCAGCATAACCCGCTACCCTTAAAGCATTGGAAAAACCGTTTCTATAAAGGTACCATGCTAATGCGAGGGATGCACCAAAACAGGCAGCCCAAAGTTCAGATCTGGGAGGAGTCATGAGCCATTCTAACTGGTAGATAAACCATCCCCATGACAATAATCCACCTGTTGTCATTTCGGCAAGCAATCTGGGCCAGTCAGGTTTCTTTCGTCCTTCAGATTCGAGGGTCAATCCTGTAAATCCACCTCCAATGAATCCATATAAGCCTCCAACAACTGCCAGCATAGAAAGACCATAAAATACATTGCCAAAATCAGCTGACTTTCCGTAACCCACAATTGCACCATAGCTCATCATACCTCCAATCCCCCAGCCTATGCCACCAATGGCAGCTATAACCGGAAGTTTCATAATCCAATCCTTCCTTCCTGATGCGATCACAGCAGCCATTACGGCCATAGCTCCTGCCCAGGCTGCTCCGTGCTCATGTCCAAAATGTCCCCGAATAGCCCATCCTAAACCTAAAACTATTGCTACAAAAAGAAATATGGTTCGTTTCGACATAAGTATATCTCCTTTCTTAATATATATCAATTATACTCTGAGGAAAATTCTGTTTTTATAAAGATAATAGAGGAAAACCCACTCCAGTAATAACATTGCTGCAAATAAAACTACAGGTTCGAAATTGCCTGTAAAAGAAGCAAGTCCTTTAAATACAAAATCGGATGTATATTTAAAATTGATGAGCTCAGAACCCACATAAATTGTAATGGAATTCATGCCAATAACCCGGAAAAAGTAGCTCCATCGGCGTATCTTCCAAACATCAATAATTAAATAAAAGAGCGCCAAGAGAATCAGGCAAATTCCTCCTGCAAGGAAATTAAAGGTGGTTGTCCATGCACTTTTTATCACAGGATATACCTGCCCAAACGAAGACCCCAGTATAATCAAAACCACACCTGCTGAAGCAAGATAAACAACCTTTCTGTAATTCCCGAGCTTTTTATCCCGGAGATAGGCTCCGGCCAATGCTCCCATCAGAGTAATGCCGCCAGCGGAAACAATGGAAAGCAGTCCTTCAGGATCAAAAGTCCCTCCATAAAGCGTACCAGGAAGTATTTGCTGATCGATATAACTGTTTATAGAACCCTCCGGGGTAAGCACACCGGCTCCGTATCCCGGAACAGGTACCAAATGCTGTACTGCAGCAATACCTGCCAGTATTCCAATAAGCCAATATAATCGTTGCCGGAAATTACTGGTATGCAATACAATCATTCCGGCGATTAGATAAGCGAGACCAATCTGTCCAAGCACACTGGCTACCCTTATATTTGAAAAATCAAAGCTAAAAAGGCCATATTCATAACTTAAAGCACCGTTATAAATTACACCTAAAATCACCAAAATAACAGCACGTTTAATCACTTTCCGGTGAAGGGCGGATATTGGAACTCCCTTCTCCAACTTTCCCGTTAGGGCATAAGGTATAGCGGCACCGGCAATGAACATGAAAAGGGGAAAGATCAGATCATAGGCATGAAACCCTTCCCATTCCACGTGATAAAGCTGATTAGCCCACCAATCGGCCCACTGCCAGTCAGTAACCTTTCCGAGGGACCGAAAAAGCATATCACCTCCAACGATCCAAAACATGTCAAAACCACGGAGTGCATCCAATGAAAAAAGCCTTTCTTTAAGCGGGGTTTTCATAGATTGAAAACTATTGTTACAAAATCCCTTTATATGTTGATTTATAAATAGTTACAGCATGAGTGATTCTTATTTATTAATTTCTAACTACTTCATAATCAACAATATCCTAAAAAGGCATCTTACATTTTGTCATAATATATGCTAATTTTATTTCAATAGCTTACATCCTACATGTATGCAAATGTAAGAAAATCAGACATAAATAAAATCACATATAATTTGGTATTGTCGTATTATATGTTTATATTTGTTTTTTAACATATATAACGACAAACATCATGGATAAGATTGTACTCATTGAAAATCAATTTAATGAAAAAATTGTTGTAACCCTGCCTGAGTTATCACGGCTGTTAAATGTTTCGATCCGTACCATCCAGCGTATAACAAGAGGGTGGGAGACCATCAGGAGCTATGACCATAACGGGCGCTATTTTTCCCTTGAAAGACTGGCAGAATTTAATTCTTATGGCATTTGGGAATATAACAATATCCACTTTTCAAAATTTGGTAATTTGAAAAACACTTTGGTTGCCATTATTAATAATTCAACCGAGGGGATGGATGCCTCGCAGATAAGGGATGTATTGGGAGTGGATACCCGCAGCTTTCTTCACCAATATAAAGATGTCAGCGGAATAAAGCGGGAGAAGCTTGGCGGTAATTATGTATATTTCAGTTCTGATCAGAGGAAATTCCCCGGGCAGCTATCAAGGAGAAAGCAAAACATGGAGGCTTTGGTACATCCTCCATTAAAG
>CAYNPZ010000246.1:0-5618 GCA_964399175.1 uncultured Bacteroidales bacterium
ATATATAGGAAATAAAAGAAAATTAGGGTTAAAAGTCTTTTTTTGGTTTTTTTTAAAACTAAAATCAATGTCCTGTAAGATGATTTTAATCATGTGTTGCCCAACATATTGTTTCTTGCATTATTTTGTTGATATTCATTTGTTTAATAAAAAATTAACCGATAATTTTTAAGAATGATTTGGTTCTTATCAATTATTTATCGATATTTGCATTGCGAATTTTTAGAAATGTGAAGTGAAAAATTGAAAATTAGAGATTTGTTATACATGGGAAAAATTTTCAACAGAAGTGATTTTTCTTATCCGCCCGAATATGGACAGCCTTTGGAGTTATTATATAAATTATATATTATCCCAAAAAATCCTTTATAACTGTATTATAGTTGTTAACATGCATTAAGCTTAGATAATCAAATTATATAAAATTTGAACAGAAAATATTATGTGTATTATAAAATAAGGAGGAATTATGAGTATGGATCTTAGTAAAATTTCCGAAACATTAGTTGCAGGTAAAGTTGATGAATTACAAAAATTAACGGAGGAATATCTGAATTCCGGTGCAGACGCTGCTGAGTTACTGAATCAGGGCCTGCTACCAGGAATGGATACAGTTGGTCAGAAATGGAAAGATGGCGACATGTTTATGCCTGAAGTACTTCGGTGTGCTAAGGCTATGAGTAAGTCTATGGATATTCTCAGACCGCAACTTTCAGAAGCGGATTTGGGCAATGCCGGTACCATGGTTATTGGTACAGTTGCCGGCGATCTTCACGATATTGGAAAGGATCTGGCCGGAATGATGTTTGAAGGTGCCGGGTACAAGGTGATCAATTTAGGTATTGACCAACCGAATGAAGAATTTGTCAATGCCGTTAAAGAACATAAACCCGATTTATTGGGGATGTCTGCATTGTTAACCACTACCATGCCCAGAATGGGTGAGGTGATCAATTCACTTAAAGAAGCCGGTATTCGCGATCAGGTTGCCGTGATCATTGGCGGTGCTCCAGTAACGGAAGATTTTGCCGAAGAGATTGATGCCGACCTGTATGCACCGAATGCCGGTAGTGCAGTGGATATTGCCAAAGAATATTTTGAGAAGAAAAAATCTTAACGGATTATCCTGCGGCTTAACAGAATATTATTTAGAGCGATTCAATCCTGAGACAAGGTCAATGGTTATACCTGCAAAGGATTGAATCCTTGTGTTCAGCCTGTTTGGCTGAGCAGAAATGATAAATTTTAAAAGAATAAAGGGAATTTCTTATGAAAATGAATCAACAAATCAATAAGTCCACCAGGTTTAGGGTGCTGTCAGAAGACCAGATCGAGCAGATATTTTATTCTGCGCTGGAAGTACTTGAGCATACAGGTGGAAATGTTTACGAGGAGGAGGCGCTTGAGCTTTTTAGGAACAGCAATGCCGTTGTCAGGGAAAACAATGTACGCATACCTACTACCATGGTGGAAGAAGCACTTAATTTCTACCCCCGGAAGATTACATTAAAAGGAAGAAGCGGCAATCGTTCGCTGCATTTGCAAAAGGATACCGTGGCTTTTGGCACGGGTTCCGATCTTCCTTTTACTTACGACCGGGAAACAGGAGAACGAAGAAGGACAAGGTGGAACGATATTAACAATGCTGCAAAGTTGGTGGATGCCTTATCCAATTATGATTTTTTCATGTCGCATGGCATTGTTGGTGATGCACCTAATCCGCAGACCTATGACAGGCATCAGTTTATGGCAATGCTGGAAGGATGTACCAAGCCAATGGTATTGACAAGTGTAGACGGAGAAGGACTGGAAGATCTCTGGAAAATGGGTTGTCTTATACAGGGCGGAGAGGAAGAATTCAGGCTAAATCCGCTTTTTGTGGCCTACATTGAGCCCATTTCTCCGCTGAAGAACGACCGCACTGCTGTTGAGAAACTACTTTTTGCAGCGGAGAAGAAGATTCCTGCCATGTATACACCATGTCCGAGTTCAGGTGCAACTGCTCCGGCTACGCTGGCAGGTATGCTGGTTCAATCACTTACTGAAACCCTTCTTGCTACCGTATTGTGTCATTTGAAAAATCCGGGTATGCCCCTTATTATGGGTGGTGTTACCACACTACTTGACATGAAAATGTCTACCTATTCCTATGGTGCCCCGGAACTCTCTCTCGCCTCTGCAGCCAATACCGATATTTCAAAATGGCTTAATCTGCTTATGTTCTCTACAGGTGGCTGTTCAGATTCAAAAATTCTTGATGAACAGGCTGCTGCGGAACAGATGATGAATCTTTTTTATTCTTATCTCTCCGGTGCAAACCTGGTCCATGATGTGGGCTATATCGACCATGGTACGAATGCTTCACTGGAAAGCCTCGTGCTGAACCAGGAGATGATGGGGATGGTCAAACAGTTCGGTAAAGGTATTAATACCGATGACGAGCATCTTGCGTTGGAGCTGATTGAAAAACAGGGTCCAGGTGGTGAATACGTTACAACCGACCATACCTTTGAACACTGGAAAGAATGGTTTAGACCTGAATTACAGTACAGAGGTGATTATGAAACCTGGAAGAAGGACGGAAGCAAAACAATGAGCGACCGCATTAATGAACGGACGCAACACCTGCTGGATACCTATGAACCTGAACCGATAGAGGACAAGCTGAGAAAAGAATTGCAAAAAATAGTGGAAGATGCCGATAAACGGCATTCCTAAACGATCCAAGTTGTTGGAATAACCAAATAATCTAATAATTATGATTCAAAGAACGAACTATACCGTACAGCAATCTCCGCATTTCGAAGTGCTTTCCGAAGACCAAAAGGAAAGGATATACAACGGAATGCTGAGAACTTTACAATATACCGGCGCCAATGTGCATCATGAAGGTGCCCGGGAGTTATTCAAAAAAGCAGGATGCAAAATCGATGGCGTTCGGGTGTATTTTCCCCCGGAGGTTATTCTACAGGCGCTTTCTACCGTACCCCCTGTAACGGAAATATTTCCGTGGGACGGAGATGAATCGAGGAAGATCACTGTGGAAAAGAAACGCAGCTATTTCGGCCCGGGACCAACACCTCCGAACTTTATCGATACGGATACGCTGGAAAGAAGGCCTTATCTCCGGAAGGATGCTTCCCTGGTAGCCCGGGTTTGTGATGCCCTTCCCAACATGGGGTATGTACAATCGTTGGGTTCCATTAGTGACGTAACCAATGGGTTGGCCGATGTTTATGAATTTGCTGATATGATAAGAAATACGACAACTCCAATTATGAGTTGGTCGTTTGAAAGAGGGGGTGTGATTGATCAGCATCGGATGGCTATTGCTATGGCCGGTGGCGAGGAAGAATTCAAGCAACGCCCTAATTTTATTTTCTACGGCGAGCCTATATCACCATTGGTGAGTGATTTTCACGCCATAGACAAATGCATGTACTGTGCCGAGCACAGAATCCCACAGGTTTACAGTCCCTGTGCCATTGGAGGCGGAACCGTGCCGGCCACCCATGCAGGGCAGCTTGTTGTAGCGCTGTCTGAGTCCATGGTAGGCGTAATTGCTGCTCAGCTTATTAGTCCCGGAACTTGCGTCATTATCGGAGGCGTTCAATCCATACTGGACATGCAGTATTCCATTTATTCCTATGGAGCACCGGAACTGAGCCTGCTTAGTGCCGCTCACACAGAAGCTGTGCATTACTGCGGACTGCCGATGTATTCCACTTCCGGATGCACCGACACCAAGAAAATGGATGTACAATCGGCCATGGAAGCCAGCCTCTCTATCAACGCCGCCATGATGAGCGGTGCCAACTTTGTTCATGACAACGGTTATACCGAATCCGGATTGACCGGTGACGTATTCCAGACTGTTATGGATGATGAAATCATTGGAATGGCAAGAGTTGTAGAAAAAGGCATACGGGTGGATGATGAAACCATGGCCGTGGAACAGATCAAGAATGTTGGACCCGGCGGCCACTATCTGTATGAAGACCATACCATGAACTGGTTTAGAGAGCATTGGATGCCTTCATTAATGGACAGAAATGCCTATGAAGCATGGGTGGAACAGGGAGAGAAAACCCTAAAAGACCGTGTTCTGGAAAAAACAAGAGACCTGATCAATAATCATGAGGGTCCGCGTGATAAGGTTCCTGAAAAAGCCGATGCAGAAATAGAAAAGATATTGAAAGAAGCAGAAGAAAGAATCAAGAAGGAAGCGGGCAGTAAAGCCCGGAACAAATAAAAGAAAACAGGAAGCAGAAGTCCAATTGCCTCTTCTTGCTTCCTGCTTTTTCCCTGATTATTAAATGGGAAGTGTATGGATCGATATGTAATAGGGATAGATACAGGAGGAACTTTTACCGATGGAGTGTTGCTTCATTATGAATCGAGAAAGGTGATTTCTGCGGCCAAGTCACTGACCACAAGAGAGGACCTTAAGATTGGTGTCATCAAGGTTTTGAAAAAACTAAACATTAAGGAGGAATATAGCATCAAACTTGTGGGTATATCAAGTACTTTGGCTACCAATTCCGTGGCTGAAGGTAAAGCTAGGAGGGTCGGATTGCTGTTGATTGGTTATGACCAGGATTTGGTAGAACAATACGGTCTCTCGGAAAAGCTTTCTACCGAAAACATTTCCTATTTTAAAGGCGGCCATAATGCCCAGGGAAACGAAGCTGTCCCTCTGGATGAAGAAAACATTAAAAAATGGATTCAGGAAAAGGAATCTGAGTTTGATGCTGTGGCGGTATCCAGCTATTTCAGCCCGTTAAACCCTGAACATGAAGAGCGGGCTTTTGAGATTATCAAAGAGCAGACTGATTTGCCTGTGGTAATGGCCAGTCAGCTTTCTACCAAATTAAATTCAATAAAACGGGCGGCAACTGCGGCTATTAATGCATCTTTGGTTGCGGTGATGCAGGGTTTTATTCAGGCTGTACAGAATTCACTTCAGGAATTGGGCATTGAGGCCCCTCTTATGATTGTGCGCGGTGACGGTACGATGATGCCTTATACCGAGGCGGTGCAGAAGCCGGTAGAAACGGTTCTGTCCGGTCCGGCTGCCAGTGCAATAGGAGGCAGATTCCTGGCTCGTGATGGCAGTGCACTTGTCATTGACATGGGCAGTACCACTACCGATATGGCTTTGGTTAAAGATTCCAGAGTGGTGGTATCCGAAGAGGGAGCCAAAGTGGGAGATACCGAAACGGCTGTTGAAGCAGCCAAAATCAGAACCATCAGTGTGGGCTGCGACAGCAGGATTTCCTATAACAAGAAGAAAGACATTCTTATCGGGCCCGACCGGGTCAGGCCGCTTTCGCAGATTGCCTATCATCATAAAAAAGTGGCCAGCGAAATACAATCGTTGAAAAATACAACACAGATCCGGAAAAATCTTTTTGATATCGAATACTGGTACTTGCACAAGCCGCTGGATGAACATACTCTGGAGGGTTTAGACGAGAAACAGAGAAAAGCAGTGGAGTTAATTGCAGAACCTCATCGCCTTTCCGATCTGCTGAGTAAAGTGGGTGTTTTTCATCCTTCTCACTTACATCTGGATGGGTTGATACAGGAGGGGAAAATTGAATGCGCAGCACTCACCC
>CAYNPZ010000247.1:0-5603 GCA_964399175.1 uncultured Bacteroidales bacterium
TTTATGAAAGAAAAATACGAACCATTCATTGCCAATTGAACGAATGAAAATTAATAAAAAAGGGGTGTCATTGAAATAAGACACCCCTTTTTTTCAGAAAATTTTATGTTTGACTAACTTGGACAAGCCAAAACCAAACAGGATGTTATCATGTGATTTTATATATCCTGGTTTTGGTTTGTCCAAGTTAGGAGATGATTTCTTTTCTGATTTCCCCTGAAAGATTTTGAAGTTTCATCACCTGCTTTTCACTGAATCCTCCCTCGCTGCGGTTTTCGTATATTCCCTTAATGGGCTGAAGGTCTTTGATCACGTTCTGGATCGATTGATTGCTGGACTCAGGCTTTAAAATGTTTAAAAGTTTGTCCAGAGAGGACTCCTGATCATTGATCAATTGTACAATCTTTTTATTGTGGTAGGTATTTTCAGATATGTGTGTGGTAATGTACATGGCTTCAATCCAGCTTCCTGCCGCAATTAAGAGGGCGAGTTCCTCTTTCCCCTGTTGATTCATGTATTTGTAAGTATTGTGAAAAGAGTTGGTAAGCATATTTACCAGCTGATCCTTGTCGTTGAATTGCTCTTTCACTTTTTTTACAAATTCAGGGGAGTATGCACCTGAAATACCCAGCTCATCAACAAGCTTTTTATTTGCATCCATGTAATCCATGATGTATTGTTTCATGTTGTAAGTGGTGGCATAACTCAGATCAGTGCTGTATACGCCGAGGTTTAATGCCTGTTTTTCTTCGGTAACATATTTGTCGGCATTCTCTACATCATTGGCAAGACCTATGATGAAGCTAGCCCCTATTTCATTTAATGTCTCAGTAATTTCAAAAGTTGATGGAAGTGGATAAACAACTTCGCTTACCTTCTTTTTTATTTCTGACTTAGAAATTTTTTCTTGTTCAGTCTTTTCTTGCTGATCTTTTTCTTTCTGGGATTTTTTGCATCCAGAAAAGGAAAAAGCTACTGCCACCATTAATGTGGCCGTTAACCCAATGAAAGCATACCGTTTTATTGTCTTCATCGATGATATTGTTTAGATGGTTTTACTGCAAAATTATTTAGGTTCAAATTAAAGATTTTTTTATGAAAAAGCCTAAAGAATGACTACTTTTTTAAGTTAAAAAATATTATCCCAATCGTTTAGCTAAATATCCGAACAGCGCCGTTGTGAAAAATGTAAATGAACTGTATACAACAGCAACAATTGCCATCTCTCTATTGTTCAAAAGTGTGCTTGCAACAAAAATGGCCAGCGCACTGTTCTGTAGACCTACCTCAATACTGATTGTATAGTTGTTGCGATTGTTCAGGCCCAGACTCCGGGCAAAAAAATAGCCTGCCAGCATTGAACCTATATTCAGAGCCAGAGCATAGGGCAGCAGGTAGGAATACCGAAATATACCTGCTCCTCCTCCTTTTTCTTCAAGAAATATGATAGCTGCAAATACAGAGAACAAAAGCACCGTCATAATTACCTTCATGGGTCTTTCAAGTTTCAGGGCCAGCTTCAGGTTACGGGCACGAACATAAACACCCATGAACGTGGGTAGGAGTGTGACAAAAAATACCTTGAATATAGTCTCCCATATAGGCAGGTGAATGTCTGCTCCCTGTCCCATATAAACCAGAAGACCCAGGTTTACAATAAGGGGCATGGTGATTTGTATCAGAATACTGTTCAAGGCAGTCAATGAAACACATAATGCCACATTTCCCCTGAGCAGATGATTCAGCAGATTGGAGGCTGAACCACCGGGACATGCAGAAATGATGATAAATCCAACTTTTATTTCCGGTGGAAGATTGGTGAGACTAATGATGATGAATGCAACAAGGGGTAACAGGATCATCTGAGCGAATAAGCCAATGAATATGAGCTTGGGAAACCGGAATACGTTGGCAAAATCCTGCCTTTCCAACGACAGACCAATGCCGAACATTATGATGATCAGCACAGCCGGAAGAAAGTATGTAGACACAAAAGATGCAGCCACAGATGATTGTGTTTTACAAAATGATACGGCTAATTTAAAAATAAAAGCAGAGATATGAAATTATAGAAGAGCTCTTTTGAAAAGGCAGAAAATAAGGGCCATACAGAATGGCCCTTATTGATCAATTAGTTGAAAGAGATAGTTGCTCTTTCTCTTAGTCTTTAATAGAACACCCAATTGCCCTGGTTTTTTGGGGCTCAGGATTGTTCCCGTTAAGTAGGGCCTGTATTGCACTGGCCAGGTACTTCTTCTCTACCTCATTGGGATTTTTGTAGTTGTCGTCAATGGTACCTATGTATTGAACTATGAAATCACCCGAATGATTTTCAAGAACGTATGCATGTGGGGTTTTTTCGGCACCGTAAGTTCTGTAAACCTCCTGCGTTTCATCCATGAGGTAGGGGAAAGGATAGTTTTTCTCTTGTGCCCTTTCTTTCATGTTTTCAAAGGAATCACCCGGGGCAAGTTTCGGGTCATTTGGCTGAATAGCCACTACCGGATATCCCTTTTTATCAAACTGTTTGTCAATATTAATGATGCGATCTTCCCATGCCTGTGCATAGGGGCAATGGTTGCACGTAAAAATTACAATCACGCCTTTTTCGTCTTGATAGTCGGATAGTGATACATAACTTCCGTCTACATTTTTCAAATTAAAATTCATGGCTTTGTCGCCTATGTCGTATCCCTGCGCCATTACGTAAGGCACGACAAGCAATCCGAAAAGGATGGTTAATGCTAATTTTTTCATGGCTTTCTGATTTTTGATTGAACAATACTTTCTAATTCATTATAGGTAAAAGTCTTCTCGTGGAATTCCCTTGAATTTCTGTTGTAGATCAACGTGCCCGGCAAAGCCCCCGACCATTTTTCGCTTACCTTGCCTATCCATGAGTTGCCGTCCGGATCGTCCAGTATTACTACCTTTGAGCGAATGTTGTGCTGCTCCATAAACGATCGCACCTGTTCTTTGACATTACTGCCAAAATCAAGACTGGTCAGCACAATTTTGACAGGTTTGCCATCATAGTTTTTCTCCAGCTTTCTGAATGCCGGCATCTCCTTAATACAAGGGGCACAATAGGTAGCCCAGAAGTTGACCACGTAAGTCGTATCATTTTCCCGGTTAAGAAGGCTTTCATACTCTTCAAAACTGTCGTATACAGGTATTTCCTGGGCCGAAACACTGAAAACAAGTGGCAGGAAGATCATTATGGCCAAAAGTTTCTTCATAGACATTTTTTTTGATAAACAGATTAGAATGACGATTTGTTCCGGTGGTTTTTTTGTATAGGGTTTTATTATTTAGAAAAATAAGCTATCCTGAAGATCAATTTCTGTATTGAAGGGAGGTTTCAGCGAGAAATTTCATAATGTTATTTATACTGTTAATCTCTGAACAAATGTTGCAGGAATGGCAGGAACTGGTAACCGGATAGTACAAAGGCTCCGCCAAGTACGCCGGTAAACAATGCCAGGCCCACACGACGGGTTAGAAGGGCTAAAAAGATGGTTAGCAAAGGGGGGACCAGCGAAAGTAATTTGTAATCCATTTGTTATTATTTCGTCTAATATCCGGATTAATCGGTTATGTTGAAGCCCGATTGATCAAGTCTTTTTTCTTCCTCCCCGGACATTACCTTAATCATTCCGCTGTAAAGGCCATGTATTTCAATTCCATAGTTTCGATATATTGAGAGGGTTTTAATGATTTCCCGGGTGACGATCTGCCCGGGAACAAGCAAAGGAATTCCCGGGGGATAAGGCGTGACCATTCGCGCAGAGATACGATTTTCGCTGTCTTTAAGCGGCAGTTCATCGGTTTCCGAATAAAATGCAAATCTCGGACGATAGTGGATGGGAGACACAGAAAGCTGAAACGTATTAATTATCTGTTCCGAGCCGCCTAGCTGCCGGTTTCCGGTATGCTTCTCAATATTCTCCAGCGCCAGATAAAGTCGGTTAATCCTGGAATAGGTAGCCCCGATAGTTAAGAGGATGCTGATGGTATTGAAGGTGGTTTTTTCGATCTGGATGTTGTGCTTGGTCAGCAGAATGTGTTCTATTTCTTTGCTGGAATAACCCGATCTGGAAACATCAATGGTTATCTTGGTAGGATCAAGCCGGATGTTATCGTTCTTTACCTCATCGCTGATCAGATCCTCGAGGTCGAGCACACGAAACTTCTTTAGTGAGTTGATGGAATCACGCAGCAGATCGGACAGTTCCAGAACCTTTTTCATCAGGGAATAACCTTCCATCACCATTTGTTTCCTGGCTACATCCAGCGAGGCAATCATTGGGTATTGCGGTGAGGTGGAAGTATGCATATTGAAGTTTTCCATAAAGAAATCCTGGATGTCCTCAAAATCGGGATCGTTGACATGAATCATAGATGCCTGGGAGAAAGCGCTCATGGTTTTGTGAGTCGACTGAGTGGCATAATCTGCACCTGCCACCATTGCCGAGGGATAAAATTTCCGGTGGAAATTGGCGTAACCGTACCAGGCCTCGTCAACAATTACCTTGATACCCCGTTTATGGGCTTCTTCCACAATTTTCTCAATGTCATAGATCAGCCCGTCATAGGTACAATTGGTCAGTATCAATGCTTTTAGCTGCTTTTTTCTGGCCAGGGCCTTATCCATTGCCTCGACAATTCTTTTCTCCGGTATAGGCCCGAATATTCCGTATTTGTTGTTCACGGAAGGCATAAGATATATGGGTTCTGCTCCTGAAATGATCACTCCATAATGCACCGACTTGTGGCAGTTGCGGTCAAGCAGTATCGCTTCACCGGGTTTCAGGAGGGTTTGAATCAATATTTTGTTGGCAGTGGAAGTCCCGTTGGTAGAGAAAAAGGTATAGCGGGCATTGAAAGCCCTCGAAGCGAGCTCCTGTGCTTCCTTGATCACACCTCCCGGATGCAGCAGAGAATCCAGTTCGGGAACAGAGACTGAAACGTCCGAGGCAAAAAGGTTTTCGCCGAAAAATTCGTAAAAGTCTTTTAAATATGGGGAGTTTTTTACCGAATTGCCCGACGCATGGCCGGGAGTATGCCACGAATCCTTGGCTTTCTGAGCATACCTGACCAGGGTTTCATATATCGGAGCGCGTTTTTTGGCTTCGATCTCAGCCTCTATCTTTCGGACCATATCATCATAAACATGCTCACCCTTAAAGAAATACCCATTGATGATCCCGCCGCTGGTCAGGCTTCTGCTGTCAGTGATGTTGGTGAAGAGAAACAAGCTTACTTCATGCCGCAGCGCCATAAAATTTTTGAAAATCTTTAGTCCGCGAATTGTCTCCGATTCGTTCTCCCTGTATGGAATTTCCCACTCCGATAGCACGATATGAATGGTCCCTTCTTCCTTTAAAAGCTCACAGGCTTTTTCGAAGCTAAGACAACCGATAATGTTCAGCCCTCTTTGATTGAGCTCTCTGGTGGAATTCTGCAGGGATTCCGGGTTGTTGTCAACCAGCAGTACTGAGTAATGCATTTCGGGAAATGAATTTAGGATTCAGAAGCACGTACAAAGCTATAAAACTTTTCCGTACATAAAACTTTTTTAAACTGATTTACATCAGAAAAGA
>CAYNPZ010000248.1:0-1719 GCA_964399175.1 uncultured Bacteroidales bacterium
CGGAGTTTATTAAATCCGGTCCAGGCATCGGTAGTTACCTTGCTATCTGAAGCAAAGGCACCTTCAGTCTTTTTATTGATTTCCTCTGAACTGGAATCCTCTATATGGAGCATTTTTACATAGCGGAAGGATGAGCGTTTTTTATGTTTCTTAGTTCTCCTAACCTTTGGAACGGTCTTGCTCAAGACCCATACTTTACCTTGTTGAGAAGAACCCCGACCTCCTTTCTCTGAACCGTTTTCATCCTTTCCCTCATCTCCTTCATCAGATTGGCTTTTGAAGAATGCATCATCAGCTTCAATTACTTCATCTAATTTATACTTGCTATCTCTATTACCCATAGCGGCTCGAAGCTTGTGCATCATCTCCCGGGCTGGCGGATAGCGTTTCAATCCAAGCTGTCGTTGAAGTTCAAGTGCAGAAATACCTTTACTGGTCATGGTCATCAAAAATATTCCGTAAACCCAATGCTTGTATGACAGATTTGAGGATTCCATGACCGTGCCGCTAAGCAGTGTAGTTCGTGTGCCGCACTTTTTACACTGATATTGATCGAACGGGCGCTGCCAGTAATGTTCGCGACTGCCACACTTACGGCAAATAACGCCCATCTTGTCACGGTAGGCCTTGAAAAGCGCTTTGCAGCTTTCTTCATCCGGATATTTTCTGGCAAATTCAAGAAAATTCATAAAGCTTTAATTTGATTTACCTCAGATTTAATAACGTTTATGATTACGGACAATCATTTTTTTATTTGTTTGATGAGTTGGATTCGGGTTATATTCTGTAATTTTCCTTTAAAACTATACAATGTTTTAGTCATCCTCTTTAATGGAAACTATTCACAGTACTCATTCCGGTGCTTCTACTTTTACCTCACAACTTGCTGTATGTTTCCCGTCGGTTGTGGTGAAGGTAATGGTAGCTTTAGGGTCCCGGTGCGGGGCTCCGGCATGAACCATAATGCTTCCTTCCGCTGAGTATACGGGTCTCTTCTCCTCCGGATCGATCTCATCCTTCATTTCCGGCTTAATCCAGCATACATTTTCCTCCCCCGCTGGTTTGACCTTCCAGATCCCTGTCTTACAAGTGGCGCCACTGGGGGTGAACACGGGCTTGGTTTCCCGGGTTTCTCCAGGCTTGAGAGTCATGCTTTTGGGTTCGAGCTCGACGTCTTGGACATGTACGAGTTGGTCCTCCAGTGGGATGTCAATCCAGCTTTCCGCTTCAACTGCTTTACTGGGTACAGCACCGAGGCAATACCAGGATGTCCCTACTGGATAAGCCCCAGAAGTCTGGGCGAAGCCCTGCCCGCCCCAGGCAGCAATATCGGGGCCAATCTTGCCCCGGGCAAGACGTACATCCCAAACGTATTGCCAAACAGACCAACCAAACGGTAGATTATTGTGCACCCGCCAACCATTCATTGTGGTTGAGGGTTGGTCAATACACCAGCGCACTCGTTCGAGGAGATTCCCGCTTACTAATTCGCGATTATCCGGGCCCTCCGGAAAACGAACGCTCATCTCCCCGTCGGTCACCCGCCGTGCTGCTTCGAGCCGGGCCTCCAGGTATTGCTGGTCGTTGTATTTAACCGGGCGCGAAGAAAACCAGTCCTGCAGCGCCTCCACATCATCTTCTTCGGTAACGCTGAGCACTTTCTCCGTGGCATCCAGCACCACTTTGTTCCGCCAGTGAAATTCGGGTCGGACGAGACAG
>CAYNPZ010000248.1:1729-5601 GCA_964399175.1 uncultured Bacteroidales bacterium
ATCGGCCGGGATGGTATAAACTTCGCGGTTACCGTGATATTGGCCGGTAAAAGCCTCCCGTCCGTCATAGGTATATTTGAAGGCCCAACCGCCGGTGCCGCGTCCGCGAAGATCACCACTAGATGTTATGTCTCCACTATATGTATAGTCTACTCCCCTGCTTCTTTCCACGCTTTTTAGCCAGTCGTAGCCTTCACGAACCATGTTGAGGTAAACCTGCTTGTCGGTCACGGCAGCAAAGTAGGTCATCAGCGGACTGGCAAAGCGATTGAAATTTCGCGGATCAATGAGCGATCCCTCAAAAGAGCGCAGCCAACCGCCTTCATTCCATGGATCTGTAGCATCGCGCCATCCGCGCACATTACCAAGACCTACATTTGACTTCAGTATATACTTCGGCAGCAGCTCGATTCGATCGATGTATTTCTCGTCACCGGTCAGTTTATAAGCCATAATCATCGTCCACATACTGTTGGTTGTAGCAAAGTCGTTAAGCATGTAGCCGCTATTATACAAATCCCCACGTTTCGGCTTATCACCGGGATTCATATTGTGGGCCCACGGGCCCATCCATACCTCGTTGTCGGCCGGGTTCTGGCACTCCAGCAGGAGGTCGGCGTGCCTGAGGGCCGCATCGAGATACTTCTGGTTGCCGGTGAGTTTGTAGGCGTAACAGATCAGGGTGAAGGGCATGAATTGGTGCGAATCTTCTATCCGACCCCACGCGCCGGTACCTTCAGATTCGCCACCCCGCACTAGTTTCGCATTGCTCGGGAAAATTCCGTTATTTCGCTGGGTCTGGACGATCGCATCGACAAAGTCGAGTCCGGCCTCCAGATACTTCTCCTCGCCCAACATCTCATAACCACGGAACAACATAAACGGCTTTCCTTTTATTTCTCCTGCCTGGTCGTAATCAACTGTAACTTCCTGACCCGGCTTCCAATGTTTCTCGATCTGACTGTCCAGGAATTCCCTTATATAATTCTCAGACTCCTTGTAGAGTTCCATATCGATCTCTTCAAGTCTCTGGTCAAGATCTTCCTGCACGCCTGAAGGTTCTTGAGTACATGACATTAACATTATGGCCAAAACGGCCAGTAAACCGGTAATTTGTCTTTTCATTTTGTTCAGCATAGTGTTTTTAGATTAACAGCTTATTTGCAAATACGGCAAATAACGCCCATCTTGTCACGGTAGGCCTTGAAAAGCGCTTTGCAGCTTTCTTCATCCGGATATTTTCTGGCAAATTCAAGAAAATTCATAAAGCTTTAATTTGATTTACCTCAGATTTAATAACGTTTATGATTACGGACAATCATTAAAAACTTTTTAGACTGGACTCTTATTTGCAAACCAATTTCATATATATGGTATAAAAATTCTAATACTATTTTATTTATTGTTTATACTATTTTTTTCTTCATTATTAATCTTTACCATTTCATCTACTGTCAGCGAGAGATTCTTATTGTATATAATTTCCGACCACATTATATCGGGGGCTTTGCCCATATAAACAGCATGCTCTTCATCTGAAATGTTCAGCTGCAACCGATTAAAAAGTCTCTTTTTAACTTTTCCATGAAAAAGTTCACTATTTACCAAAACTCCATCCAGATCAAATATTATTGCTTTTATAGAATTCATAAACAAATAGTTTATTCATCCTTAAGCAATATATCCACACATTTCAACCAGAAATCACTATACTGATTCCAATAAACAAAATTACATCCCCAATGAGGTGCAGGATCAGACATATAAGCAATGGTTCTTCCTTTACCAAATTGACCTATTGTAAGAAGCGGATCACCTGTTTCTTTTATTTTGAGAATTGTTTCGCAGTCATCTCTCGGCTTAACCTGATTATAACCCAGAATTGGAGGGAAAGAGTTTATATCGATCCCATTTACCCATTTTTCCTTTCCCGATTGAATCTCCGGATAAAAACCTTCGGTGCTTTCCACTAAATCCTCTCCAGAAAGACAAGTAACTGGTAAAATCTTATTGAGTTTGGTTCTACCCCATCCTCCTTTGCCTAGTTCTCCAGAAAAAGACAGCCATCCTCCTAGAAACATGATGGGCATTCCGTTATATACAGCCTCTACTGTTAACCTTGTCCTGTCAGGAAATGTAAGTATCCCCTTTCCAAACTTTTCCCGGTCGAAAAAACTTGGATTCAATTGAAAATTTTTACTTTCCATGTCACTAAAAATTAACATGTCATACCCATCAAGTATTTTCTCATATTCCCCTGGTTCCATTTTATAAAAATCCCAGGCAGGTATAGAGGTAACCTGGTGTTTGCCATCTGACTCAAGAGCTTTTACCAGCCATTTAGCATAATTAAAAATATCCGTCCCCTTAAAATCATAGCTAAAGGGAGATTCTGCGAATACAGGTCCTATCAGGACTGCCCAGTCGCCGGCACAAAAAATTTTTGCCATAGTTCAATATCTTATTAATAATTAAACAATTGTGTATATATTTCCATTCAATCTAATTGTACTATATAATTTTTTTTAATATATATTTTAAGTTCTTTGTCCCAAGAACACATTCTATCTTTTTATCAGGTTTATAAATGGCTATTCTTTTCGGGGTCTCCAAATGGTAGCATGAATTTGTCCCTGCTTCTTCCGGGTAGAATAGTAAAACATTGTCACCATTCTACCATCGGAGCGACAAACCACTCTGGGATATCCAAGGTCATTCAACTCATCGTCCTCATTCCAGAAATTATCATATAAAATTCTGGGTTCACTCCAGGTTCGACCCTGATCTGAGCTATAAGCCACCTGAATGGTTCCATATGCCCTTTCACCATAAACAGCGCACATTCTTCCATCCTGCATTAAAGTTAATGCAGGAGGATTACCATTTCCGTCTCCTGCATCCCCTACCCTGGATTGAAAAGTCCATGTTTTACCCCCATCATTGGAAACATATGCATCCACCCAATTCTCACTTTTACCCTCCTCAGGAACATATTTCCGCCGCATCACCGATAATATTTTGCCACCTGGTGACAGGAACGATTCAGACATCACCGCCCGACACTGTGTTGACCAGGGATTTTCTGATTCCTCAGAATATATATCCACTTTTACCGCTTCATTAACTTCACTTTCCTTATAAGGTTTGACTATCCAACCCTGAAATTGAAATGTTTTACCTCCATCCGATGTTTTCATACAAAACAATCGATCGGTACCAAATTTTCCTTCTGGCCTGGCCGACATAAATAAAAGGCATTCATGTTTTCCTGTAACGATATAATCGGTACGGGAGGTAATCTCAACTTTTTCCCAGTATGATGTAAGCTTTGGGTGATTTCTTAAATTTCCAAAACCATATGGACCATTCCAGCTTTTACCTCCATCATAGCTATAAAAAAAATGACCACGCGGATCATTTGCTCCATGATAAGCAGTTCCAACCACTCGCATGGCAAACTTTTCATGATGAAAATTAATGGGTTTCTCTACCTTTTTCTGTTCCGGCTGATCTCCAAAATCGCCTACATACCCTTTAGGATCCCATGCATGCCAGGTTTCTCCGCCGTCTTTGCTACGGGCCAGCCACGAAGAATAAGGATGTGTAAGATTATGTCCTTCTTTCACTTCATAGGGAGCTTCGGTAAATCCAATCAAAATTTCGTCATTATCAAAAATCCATGAACCATTATTGGCGGGCCAACCGGCGAAACGCCCCTTTTGATGGTAAACAACATGTTGCTCGGCATTTTTTACTTTTTTATAATCAATTCTTTGGGCTTTAATCCCAAAAACAACTGAAAAAACTAAAATAATAAGGATTGCTGTTCTTTTCATAATTTACCAACAATTCTTAATGATTCTTTTAAAGTC
>CAYNPZ010000249.1:0-5583 GCA_964399175.1 uncultured Bacteroidales bacterium
ATATGGTGGATTCGAACCACCGACTTCTACCCTGTCAAGGTAGCGCTCTGAACCTGCTGAGCTAATACCCCGTTTTTATTTCAATGATGCAAATATAATAAATTCATGAAAAACTTTCTATCTTCGCAACATTTGTAATGTCTCATTTAAAAGCAAGAATACATGTACCGTACACATACCTGTGGCGAACTGAGGATAGAGGATGCCGGCCGGGAAGTGACCCTGACCGGGTGGGTCCAGCGAATCAGAGAGCTTGGAGGAATGACTTTTATTACTTTGCGCGATCGCTATGGCATCACCCAGCTGGTATTTGATGAACATACTCCTGAAGCCATTTCTTCAAAATTGAAGGAGTTGGGACGTGAGTATATCATTCGGGTTACAGGCAAAGTGCTGGAGCGGGCGAGCAAAAATCCCAAAATGCCTACCGGCGATATCGAGGTATCCGCCCGCGAGCTTGAAATTGTCAACCGCTCCGAGGTACCTCCATTCACCATTGAAAATGAAACCGACGGCGGTGAGGAGCTCAGGATGAAATACCGGTACCTGGACCTGAGAAGAGAGCTGCTGAAGAACAACATGATGCTTCGCCACAGGATGGCTCAGGAGATCAGGAAATACCTGGATGAACAGTACTTTGTAGAGGTGGAAACGCCATTCCTGATCAAGTCCACTCCAGAAGGAGCAAGGGATTTTGTGGTTCCCTCCAGGATGAACCCGGGAGAGTTTTATGCCCTGCCCCAGAGTCCGCAAACGTTTAAGCAGCTTTTGATGATTGCTGGCTACGACAAGTATTTCCAGGTGGTTAAATGCTTCAGGGATGAGGATCTTCGCGCCGACCGTCAGCCGGAGTTTACCCAGCTCGACTGCGAGATGACCTTCGTAGACCAGGACGATGTGCTCAACACTTTTGAAGGCCTGGCCAGGTATCTATTGGAGAAGATCAATAATTACAACTACGATGAGCAATTCCCGAGAATAGCCTATGACGATGCCATGAAGTTATATGGCACTGATAAGCCCGATCTGCGGTTTGACATGAAAATAACGGATCTTACCAGTATTGTACAAGGCAAAGGATTCAAAGTTTTTGATAATGCGGGATATGTAGGGGGTATCAACGCACAGGACTGTGCTTCTTACAGCAGGAAACAACTCGATGAGCTTACCGCATTTGTCCAGAAGCCCCAGGTAGGAGCAAAGGGCCTTGTTTACGTAAAGTATAATGAAGACGGCACATTGAAGTCGTCAGTCGATAAGTTTTTCGGGCAGGAAGACCTGAAGGAGTGGGCTGAGGCCATGAATGCCCGTCCCGGCGATCTATTGCTGATTCTTGCAGGGGAACGGATCAAAACATTAACCGCTTTGGGCGTACTCCGCCTTGAAATGGGCAAAAGGCTCGGATTGCGGAACCCGGAGCAGTATGCTCCTGTTTGGGTAGTAGATTTTCCTTTGCTGGAGTGGGATGAGGAAGAAGGCCGCTATATAGCCATGCATCATCCGTTTACTTCACCTAAAGATGAGGATATTCCGCTTTACGACAGTGATCCCGGCAGCATGCGGGCCAATGCCTATGATTTTGTGATCAACGGTGTAGAAATTGGCGGAGGCTCCATCCGTATTCACAACCGGGAACTCCAGGAAAAAATGTTTTATACGTTGGGTATATCCAAAGAAGAAGCCAATGAAAAGTTTGGTTTTCTCCTGGATGCATTCAGATACGGCGCTCCACCACACGGGGGCATTGCATTTGGATTCGACCGTTGGTGTGCGGTAATGGGAGGTTCCGACTCCATTCGCGATTTTATAGCCTTCCCAAAGAATAATGCAGGCCGCGATCTGATGATCAATACACCTGCCAGGATCTCCAAAAAACAACTGGATGAATTGAATATTAAAATTATACCTCCCGATAAGGGGTAAAGATTTTAACTTTTCGTGCTGATATTTAAATCAATTATAAATAAATATTGATTGAAAAATTGGTGTATTTTGTTAATAAATTTGTGTTTAATTTCGTTTAGGTAATCTGTAAACAGGATTATTTTGAATCCGTAATTTTCATTTGATCTGAAAGGTTCAATAAAAAAATACAGAAATAAGCCTCATGTTGGAAGTTGAGCAATACAACAACAAGTTTTACTTGTCATTTCACGATGTGGACAAGTTCAATGTGTATAATGCCAAGCAGGTTGAAAAAGAACTGATGCAATACGTGCAAAAACCGGAAGTAAGCGTAACGCTGAATTTAAATGAAGTTAGATTCATTGACAGCTATGCTTTTGAAACATTACTGAACGTGCTCAGAAATGCCAGGATCAATAACTCGGATTTTGAACTGGCTCATGTATCTGACGGAGCAATGGAGCTGATCAAGGTGATGCAACTGGAAAATGTTTTCAACATCAGGTCGAACAACAGGTAGCTTTTAAGGTGCTTTATGGCGGGGAAGGTATTTTATCGTTTTTCCTCGTTCAGTGCCTCCCAGTATTCAAGCGCCCTTCGGGTATGAGGGATTACAATGGTACCACCAACTAAATTTGCCACAGAAAAGATTTCATACATTTCTTCATTGGAAATGCCTTCTTTATGGCATTGTTCCAGGTGGAAGCTGATGCAGTCGTCACAGCGGAGCACCATGGAAGCAACCAGACCCAGCATCTCCTTCTTTCTGGAATCCAGAGCACCATCTTTGTAGGTGTTGGTATCCAGGTTCATGATCCGCTTGATTACCTTATTGTCGGTCTCTTGCAGCTTGTTATTCATCTTTTCACGATACTCGCGAAAATCATTCAGTAGATGTTTCATAATTGGTTATTTTGTTATGTTATAATATAATTCGACGTTTTTTGATTGATTTTTATTAAGTTGGCAATTAGCAAAACATAAAATTTATAACTATTTGATACAACCAAATGACCATAAATGACCACGAATGACATTAATGACAATTTAATGACAGTTAAATCAGCCACAGATCAACCATGTTGGGATTAATTATGAATAATTTTTCCCCGCAGAGTGGCAGGGGTAGTTGAATGAATCTTCACATCCACATATTGCCCCGATTTCACGCCGTTCTTTGGAAATACCACCACCTGGTTCTGCGAATTTCGGCCGGTGAATTCTTCATCTGACTTTTTCGAAGTGCCTTCCACCAGCACCCGGAAGGTTTTACCAATGGCTTTTTGCTTTACAGTTTCAGAAATATGGTTCTGGAGGCTAATGATCTCGTTAAGCCTACGTTTTTTGGTACTTTCCGGAACGTCATCTTCTATTTTCCTGGCCGCTCTGGTTCCCGGCCGCTCGGAATATTTAAACATATAGGCAAAATCGTAGGCAGCATATTCCATAAGCGCCAGGGTTTCCTTATGGTCTTCTTCCGTTTCCGAACAGAATCCTGCCATGATGTCGGTGGTAATTTCAGCATCGGGCAGATAATGACGTATGGCATCAATGCGGTTCAGATACCACTCCCTGGTATACCCCCGGTTCATGGTCTTCAGTATTTTGGTGCTCCCCGACTGGACCGGCAGGTGAATGTGTCTGCAGATATTCGGGTGCCGGCCCATGGTTTTCAACACCTCATCCGAAAGATCTTTTGGGTGGGAGGTAGCAAAACGTATGCGCATCTCCGGGTCAATCCGGGCTACCTGGTCGAGCAGGCCTGCAAAGAGCATGGAACTACCCCCGTTTTTCCATTTATAGGAGTCCACATTCTGTCCGATCAGGGTGAGTTCCCGGTAGCCCTGTTGGCTGAGTTCGCGGACCTCACTGTAAATGGTTTCCGGATCCCGGCTTCTTTCCCGGCCTCTGACGAAAGGTACAATGCAATAGGAACACATGTTGTTACAGCCCCTCATGATGGATATGAAGGCAGACAGGTTGTTTTTGTCCGTTCTCACCGGGGCGATATCGCCGTATGTTTCTTCCTTTGAAAGCAGGGTATTGATCCCTTTCTGCCCGGATTCAACTGTTTCAAGCAATTTAGGGAGTGCCCTGTAGGCATCCGGCCCCAATACGAGATCTACACTTTTTTCCCGGTCTATCAGCTTTTCTTTCAGCCTTTCAGCCATGCAACCGATTACTCCAACCTTGACCTCCGGGCTTTTTCCCTTAACCTGTCTGAACACATTCAGCCTGCCCCATACTCTCTGTTCTGCATTTTCTCTGATGGAACAGGTGTTCACCAGTATCAGGTCGGCCTGATCCATGTCACCGGTTACTTCATATCCCTCCTTATTCATTATAGAAGTAACCACTGCACTATCGGCCACGTTCATCTGGCAACCATAGGTTTCTATATATAATTTTTTGTTCTTTTCCTTATCCATAAGTTTGAAGCTGTTTTCGTCCGGTTAAAATAACAAATACCTTTGAGACGTTGCAAAATTAAGCCAGAGAATTAAAAAATCACAGGTTTTTTTTAGGAATGGATCATAACGGAAGTTTTTCAGGCAACGATGATCCTTAATAATGTAGTATGAAGAGATTGACAAAATTATTATCTTTGCACAACATAAAAAAATATTATTAAAGAGGTGTTTATATGGCAGGTCACAGTAAATGGGCAAATATTAAAAGGAGAAAAGAGGCCCAGGATGCTAAAAAATCAAAGATATTTTCCCGTATTGTAAAGGAAATCAGTGTAGCTGTCAAAGAGGGAGGAAATGATCCCGAAACCAATTCACGCTTGCGGATGGCCATTCAGAATGCCAAAGGCGTGAATATGCCCAAGGACAATATTGAAAGGGCCATTAAGAAAGCCTCCAGCGACGGAAACCAGCTGGAAAAGGTTCATTTCGAAGGTTATGCTCAAGGGGGTGTGGCTGTTTTTGTAGAATGCCTGACGGATAACAGGAACCGCACAGTGAGCAGTATCCGTTCCATCTTCGCCAAGAATGGCGGAAGCCTGGGTAAAAACGGATCGATCAGCTATCTTTTTGATCAGAAGGGAATATTCACCATTCCCAGAAAAGAAGATATGGATCTGGAAGAGCTGGAGCTTGAACTGATTGATGCCGGTGCAGAAGATCTTGAGGTGGAGGATGATTTTATTACTTTAACCACGGCAAAGGAAGACTTCGGTCCCATTCAGAAAAAGCTGGAAGAGCTGAATATTGAACCCGAAAACGCTTCACTCCAGCAGGTTCCCAAAGCTCGTAAAGCGCTGGACCTTGATTCATCCCTCAAGGTAATGAAAATGATCGATGCATTCGAGGAAGACGATGATGTACAGAATGTGTACCACAACCTTGAGCTGACTGACGAACTGCAGGAGGCCCTGAATAATCAATAACAATATGCTGTTGATAAATTTTAATGCGGCTGGTGATGACACCGGCCGTTTTTATTTTCTCAGTACCTTACCGGCCAAGTTTTGCCAAAAAAGCAAGAATTTGACCGGTAAGGTACTAAATCTTTTTTGAATGTTTCATTTTATGTCTCTGTTAAACGAAATTCCTTATTTTTGATCCAATAAACCAAAACAACCCTTAAATATATCCTTATGAAACCCGCATCTAGGAACCTTCACAACAAGAACATGAGTAACATGAGGATTTCATGGTGGGGTAGCACAAA
>CAYNPZ010000250.1:0-5504 GCA_964399175.1 uncultured Bacteroidales bacterium
TGCGAACACGAAACCATAACAAAAAAAGAGACCGCTGCTATTGCTGTTATCCTGAGGATGTTTTTCATGATTAATTGGTTTTTTGTTTTATAATTGGTTAATAATATATTGTTTCTTCTCAAATTAGGCGATAAATTTAATAAAAACATCCGTTCCGTCAAATTTAAAGGTCCTATTTTTAAACGTTAAAGATAAATGTAGGACAATTAATGTTTGGTATTTAGTACGATATATTTTTATCTGATCAGGTGCAAAAGGGTGACAAGAATAAATCTTCCATTCATTTGATCCCATGATTTTATAATTTTCATATTATTGCATAAAACCTAATTGTAAGATAAAGATAAAATCTGATAAAGCCTATGAATAGCAATAGTCAAATTCTTTGTTTCGGTGAAATTCTGTGGGATGTACTTCCCGACAAAAAAGTTCCCGGCGGCGCACCGATGAATGTTGCCCTTCATCTGAAAAAGCTGGCCATGAATGTAAAATTTGCTAGCAGAATCGGGAATGATCCACTGGGAAAGGAATTAAAAGATTATCTGGACTCAATTGCCTTTCACGAATACCTGCTTCAGGAAGATCGTGACCACCCAACAGGGACCGTCCAGGTAGATCTGAGCGATTCGAACGATCCGAAGTACGATATTGTATTTCCTTCGGCATGGGACTATATTGAAATGACGGAGGAATTGAAACAAGCTGCAGATGAATCCGAGATTGTTGTTTATGGCAGCCTGGCTTCCAGAAATGATGTAAGTCGCAACACTTTACAGGAAATACTGGCCATTCATGACACTTATGATGTGTTGGACATCAATCTTAGGGATCCCCATTATACGAAGGAGCGGACAGAAATACTGATGGATAAGGCTGACCTGGTAAAGATGAACGAGGAAGAACTTAACATTCTTATGAACTGGTTTACTGCTAAGGTGGATGAAATGGAAGAGGCAGACCAGGTTAAATTGTTAAGTTCAAAATTTGATTGTCCTATGGTATGTGTTACCAAAGGAGGGAATGGAGCAGCCATGCTTTATGAAGGCAATTATTACCGGCATCCGGGTTACAAGGTTGAATTGGCGGATGCAGTGGGTTCAGGTGATGCTTTTTTGGCTGCCTTGGTTCATGGATATCTCAGTAAAGGTTTGCCAGAAAAAATGCTTGATCTGGCCTGTGCCACAGGTGCATTTGTGGCTTCCAGGGTGGGAGGTACTCCTGAGTATGGACTGGATGAGGTTTATAAGATTATGGAAGGAGGTTAAATTAGAAAATATAAATTACATAAACCATGAAAAAATTATTGCTCCTTAGTATCTTTCTCTATTTAGTTTCTTTGGTTAGCGCCCAGGTAAACCAGAAACAAATCACCATAGAATCCACCGATCAATTTCTCAATTTTCCGGTTAAACGCTCAAATGAACAAACCATGGCACGGGTTATTATTGATGGTGAAGTATATGATGAATTTTCGCTGAAACTGGCTGCTGAGGATCCGGATTTTTGGACTTTCCTTGATGTTAGCCGTTTTCAGGGGAAAAATCTAACAGTAGAGGTGGATAATGGCGATATTGCCGAAGAAGCGCTGGAGATGGTCAACGCAGATGCCCGTTTCCCGGGTCAGGACAGTCTTTACAAAGAGAAGTACCGCCAGCAGGTTCATTTCTCCTCCCGTCGTGGATGGAACAATGATCCCAATGGCCTGGTATATTATAAGGGAGAATACCATCTTTTTTATCAGCACAATCCCTTTGGTTGGAATTGGGGAAACATGCACTGGGGACATGCAGTGAGTAAGGACCTGATCCACTGGAAGGAACTGCCTAATGCGCTGTATCTTCCCGATCACGATCACATGGCTTTTTCAGGTTCAGCCATCATCGCAGACCAGAATACTTCAGGATTCAGTAAGAATGGTATTGACCCCATTGTGGCTGCCTATACACGCACAGGTAGGGGAGAAAGTCTGGCGCTTAGTTATGATAAGGGCAGAACCTTTACTGAATTTGAAGGCAAGCCGGTAGTTGAACACCAGGGTCGTGATCCGAAGGTCTTTTGGTATGAACCAGGAGGACATTGGGTAATGGTCGTTTATGATTACAGCTACACTCATGATATTGGTCTCGGAGAAAAGGCTACCATACAGCAGCATTCGATTTATACCTCTCCTGATCTGAAAAACTGGACCTATCAGTCTGGTGTACCTGGATTCTTCGAATGCCCTGAATTGTTTGAAATCAATGTGGAAGGAGAACCTGGAGTAAAAAAGTGGGTCATTTACGGAGCCGATGGGAAATATATGGTAGGTGATTTTAACGGGAAGGAATTCAAGGTGGAACAGCCCCTCACCAAATATGATTACGGAGGTCATTTTTACGCTTCCCAGATGTTTAATAATGTGCCGGATGGGCGGAAGATCCAGATCGGATGGTTTCAGATTGAAACGAAGGGAATGCCTTTTAATCAGTGTATGACCGTTCCGATGAAACTGGAGCTAAAAAAGAAGCATGGGAATTATTTATTGACTCCCATGCCGATTAAGGAATTCGATAGACTGCATGATAAGAGTAGTGTTTATGAGGAAAAAATCATTACACCCGATAATGATTTCGTAGCCCATGAAAAAGGGGATATGCTGCATGTAATTGCTGAATTCAAATTGGGAGATTCTCATAGCGTTGGTCTGAATATCAATGGTTATGAAATGGTTTACAACCATCTGCGTGGTAATTTTAACGGCACCCACTATAAAATTCCTTATGACCAGGAATTGAAAGTTGAGGTAATCGTGGATAAATCAAGTATGGAGATATTTGTCAACGACGGAGAACTCTATTATGCGGTACCCCATAATAATGTTAAGGCAGATAAGATTATAGAAGCGTTTGCTCTTGGAAATTCTTCAAATAAAGTTGTTCTGAAAAAGATGGAAGTTTATGAGTTGGAATCAATTTGGTAAAATGAATTATATGCGATAGGGAACAATGCAGATTGGTTTTATTTGTAAATTATTGTTTATTTATCCTTGAAATATTAATATATCGATGAAAAATTCTATCATTTTCATTACAGGAGTCTTGATTTTAACTCTTGTAGCATGTAATAACCGACAGAACAAACATAAAGATAATTTCAACAGTCAGCAATATTCATTTGACCAACAATTCCGTCCCCGATACCATTTTTCCCCTAAACAGAAGTGGATGAACGATCCCAACGGGATGGTTTATTATGAAGGGACATACCATCTTTTCTTTCAGCACTACCCGGAAGCAATGAAATGGGGACCCATGCATTGGGGACACACCACCTCAAAGGATCTGTTTCACTGGAAGCACCATGACATTGCCCTCTATCCCGACAGCCTGGGGTACATCTTCTCGGGCAGTGCAGTGGTCGACAAGAACAATTCCACGGGGTTTCAGTCCGGAGAGGATAAGCCCCTTGTGGCCATTTTTACCCATCACAATCCGGATAATGGTGTGGAAACACAAAGCATCGCCTATAGCACGGATGCCGGAAAAACCTGGACCAAATACAAGGACAACCCGGTGATAGAAAATCCAGGCATAGAGGACTTTCGTGATCCCAAAGTTTTCTGGCATGAGAAAACTTCCCGCTGGATCATGGTTTTGGCCGCCGGCGACCATGTCAGGTTCTATTCTTCGCCCGATCTTAAAGACTGGACCTTAGAAAGTAAATTTGGTGAAAATATTGGAGCCCATGGCGGAGTTTGGGAGTGTCCCGATCTTTTTCCTCTGGCTTTGGATGGGGACAAAGAAAATATAAAGTGGGTGCTCCTGGTAAGCATCAATCCCGGTGCACCTAATGGTGGTTCGGGGACCCAGTATTTTGTGGGTGATTTTGATGGTCATCGGTTTACCAATGAAACAAAGAAAAATCAATGGATTGATTATGGCACCGATAATTATGCCGGAGTAACCTGGTCAAACACCCCTGATCGGAGAATTTTTATCGGCTGGATGAACAACTGGACCTATGCGGATCAGATACCTACTTCCACGTGGAGGGGATCCATGACCCTTCCCAGGAAGTTAACCCTTAAAAGCGTTGCTGGAAAACCAAGACTCATCAGTACACCTGTTAGGGAAGTCCGCTCATTAAGACAGGAAGTTTATTCCATGGAAGATAAGAGCATATCAGAGAATCCCCTGAAGAAAGAGTGTATAGAGGTTGATTTGAATGAGGCCTTGTTGGACTTCAGGATGGTGACAGGCAGTGCCGGGGAAATAATGATCCGCTTGTATAATAAGCACGAGGAAGAAGTGGAAATGGGATTTCGAAAGGATGAAAAGGAAATATATTTAGATCGCCGGAATGCAGGAGTAGACAGTTTCCATGTGGCTTTTCCTGCGATTCATGAAGTACCTCTCGTTCAATGGCCTGATACTATAGATCTGGAAATCTATCTCGATCGTTCCTCGGTGGAACTATTTGTCAATGGTGGAGAACGCGTGATGACTGAAAGAATTTTCAGCAAAGAACCTTATTCACACCTGGAAATTATGACTACTTCCGGTGAGGCGAAACTTGAAGAGCTGAAAATTTTTGAAATGGAATCGGTATGGAGAAAAGAAGAACTAAACTGAAAAATTATTTTGAATACAGGCTAAGGTTGAGGCTAAGGCTAAGATTAGAATATTAAAATTTGGCATTTATTGCTGTTATGAATTGATAAATAGTCACATTGTTAAATTATTTGAGAGTGTTAACTTTCGATAGATTTTATTATATTTGTACAAACCAAATATAATAAAACTATGGAAATAATTTGTAAACATTGCGGTGGCTCACAATTTACCAAAAATGGGAAACTTCGAGGCAAACAGAGATATAAATGTAAATTATGTGGAGGTAATTTTGTCATTGGTGACCAAAGAGAAAAAGTCCCCCCGTCAGGTAAAGCTTTAGCTGTGTTACTATATTCAACCGGTAAATCCAGTTATGGCTTTATTGCCAAACTCTTTAATGTAAGTCGAGCAGGAGTATTAAAATGGATTAAAAATATAGCACAAAGAGTTCCTGAACCAATGGTTGATTCAGATATTAAAGAAATTCAATTTGATGAAATGTGGCATTTTATCGGTAAAAAAAACGAAAGCTATGGATCTGGAGAGCCTTGGATTGTGATCGAGGTAAAACCATTGGATGGTTTATCGGCGATCGTTCTGCTGAAACGTTCAGACAATTCTATGAAAAAATAAAACATGTAAATGCAACTTTTTATACAGATGATTGGGAAGCATATCGAAAAATTTTACCATCTGACAGACATGTGGTAGGTAAAAAATACACAGTTGAAATTGAACAAAATAATTCTAATATACGTCACTTTCTGGCACGTATGACTCGAAGAACAAAAGTAGTTACAAAATCAGAGGAAATGGTAGATTATTCATTAAGACTTTGTTGGTATCTGAATGAGGCAAATGGTTTTAAAGATTTCCAAAATATGTTTCTATCTATCTTTAGTTAACACTCTC
>CAYNPZ010000251.1:0-5501 GCA_964399175.1 uncultured Bacteroidales bacterium
GAAAACCTGAATGCTCATGTGGAGTTTGAGGATGTAAGGCTTTCCATGTTCAAACGTTTTCCCAACCTGAATGTGGGAATGAGCCATATGACATTGACAGGCAAAGGTCAGTTCGAGAAAGACACCCTTGTTCGTTTTGACTCGTTTGACGCCGAGGTGGCGCTTTTCAGCATCTTCAGAAAGAACATTGCCGTTAAAGGGGTATACCTCATTAAGCCCAGGGTCCATGCCAAGGTGGCCACCGATGGTTCTGTAAACTGGGATATTATGAAACCTTCAGAAGAGGTGGAAGAGGAACCTGCCGATACGGGAGCAGCTCCTACCGATTACAGGGTGGATCTCGAAACTTTCCGGATTGAAAAAGGCCATATTGTTTTTGAGGATAATACAGCCAACATGCTGGCATCGCTACAAAACCTGAATTTTGAGCTGCAGGGCGATCTCGGTGCCGATTCCTCCGAGTTGAGCCTCAATATGGATATCAATCCGGTGAATTTTAAGATGGGAGCCGTCAAATACCTGAATCAGGCCAATGTGCAGTTTGAATCGGGAATCGGGGCCAATCTTACTGAGGGTAGGTATCACATCCGTGACAACCGTTTCACCATAAACGGGCTTGCCCTTAACTTCGACGGGCTCGTTGAGATGCTGGAAAGCGGCCGGATCAACATCGATCTTACCTTTGGCACCAACAAGGCTGATTTTAAAAGCCTGCTCTCCCTGGTGCCGGCAATTTATATGCACGATTTCCAGGACCTGGAAACCTCCGGTCAGCTTTCGCTCAACGGCAAAGTGTCGGGGTATTATCAGGACAGCATTCTTCCATCACTGGATATGAACCTTCAGGTGGACAATGCCATGTTCAGCTACCCCGATCTGCCCAAAAAAGCAGATAACATTGCCATATCCCTGCAAACCTATTTTGATGGCAAAAACCCAGACAACACGAAGGTGCAGTTGGAGAATTTTCATATCGAACTGGCAGGTAGTCCGTTTGACGCTTCCTTCAACCTGCGTACGCCAATAAGCGATCCTACCATTGACGGAGAGATGGATGGAAAGATTGTTCTGGACAATCTGGCCGATGTGCTACCCATGGAAGATTCCGATCTCAGGGGAACCATCAATTCCGATCTAAAACTGAAAGGCAGCCTGTCAATGATTGAGCAGGAGGATTATGATGCCTTTCAGGCAGACGGCACGGTGACGCTGAAGGATTTCTTTTTTGACAGCAAGGATCTGCCTGCCCCGGTGGACATGAATGCCAATATGGTGTTCACACCCCAATATCTGAATATGCAACAACTTGATGCCAAAATAGGGGAGAGCGACCTGCATTTTTCCGGCAATCTGTCCAATTACCTTCATTATGTATTGAAGGACGGTGTGCTCCGTGGAGATTTTAGCCTTTCATCCAATTATTTAAATACCAACCAGTTTCTGACCGAAGAGGAAGTGGAAGAAGTACCTGACACTGCAGAGGTAGAACTTACCCTTTTTGAGGTTCCTGAACGAATGGACCTCAAACTGGCTTCTTCCTTTGATCATATTTTGTATGACAGGATGGATATTCGCAATGCCAAAGGTACCATCCTGGTAAGAGAAGAAAAAGTATACCTGGATGATTTCAATATGGATCTGTTTGACGGTCAAATGGCCGCCAGCGGGGAATACAGTACCCAGGATACGACAAAGCCCTATGTGAATTTCAATCTGGCCGTGAAAAGCCTTCAGATAGAAAATGCCCTGAAATCGTTCAGCATGTTGGATACCATTGCACCCATTCTGAAGAGAGCACAGGGCGATATCTCCATGGACCTGCAATACATGTCGAACCTGCAACAGAACATGATGCCCGTTATAGGGTCGATCACTGGTTTTGGAGAGCTGCGAAGTGATAAAATCCAGCTGGAAGGTTCCAATTCTCTGGGTAAATTGCTTTCTGCCCTTAAATTTACCAAATCAGCCGATCAAAGTTTTGAAGATCTACGGGTCAATTTCCTCCTCCGGGATGGTAAGCTTATTGTCAAACCTTTTGATGTGCGATTTGCCGGCATGGATATGACCATTTCGGGTTCACAGAGTTTTGATCAAACCATGGATTATACGATAGACATGAAAATTCCACGGTCCACTTTCGGAGGTGCAGCCAATCAGGCCTTCGATAATCTGGTGAGCATTGCCGCTTCAAAAGGACTCAATATTGATCCGGGAAAGACGGTCAATGTCAAAGCCAACCTGAAAGGAAAATTTTCTGATCCCGGTGTCAGCCTTGCTTTTGGTGAAGGAACCGGTTCTCCTTCTGTTAAGGAACAGGTGAAACAGACTGTAAAGGAAACCATTGATAAAAAGAAAGAAGAAGCAGAAGAGAAGGTGCGCGAGGCAGCGGGCAAAAAGGCGGAAGAGATCATTGCCCAGGCTAATAAAAGGGCCGAACAGATCAGGAGCGAAGCCAGGAAGGCTGCAAAGAGAATCCGCCAGGAGGCTGATAAAAAAGCTGACCGGATCCTGGAGGAAGCAGAGGGCAAAAACTTCCTGGTACAAAAAGCGGCAGAAAAATCAGCGGAAAAGATCCGGCAGGAAGCAGATAAGAGGGCACAGCAATTGATTAATGAAGCGGGTAAAAAAGCAGAAAATATCATACAACAAGCGAAGGAAAAAGCGGAAAAAATCAGGGATAAATAACGTCATTTAAAGGTTTCGATCTGGAAACTTATATCAGAGTTATATAGGTTTAAACTCATGGAACCTGATTTTTAAATAACAAATTCCAAATAATAAATCACAAATACCTGCCCCGACGCCTGCCTGACGGCCGGCAGGACAGGCGGGGAATCTCAATAACCAAATAAATGTAATATTCGAAACTTGGTAAATTAATTTTTAAAACCTGATAATCACATTTTTGGAATTTTAGTGATTGGAATTTGGAATTTATTTGATATTTGGTATTTGTTATGTGGTGCTTTATTATTCTATACTGATATTCTTTAAGATATCTTATTGCATTTGCATTAAAAAAATCCCGGGATAACTTCCCGGGATTTTTTTCTACAAACCTTAATCTATTAACATTAAACCCTTCTTTCTTTGATCTTGGCCTTGGCTTTCTTACCGGTAAGTCCACGGAGATAGTAAATCTTTGATTTTCTAACCTTACCGCGCTTGTTGATGTCAATGCTATCTATATTGGGAGAGTTCACCGGGAAAATTCTCTCTACGCCCACACCTCCGGATATCTTTCTTACTGTGAATGTTTCCGAAAGGCCTTCTCCGCGTCTCTGGATTACAATACCCTGGAAATTCTGGATTCTTTCCTTGTTTCCTTCTTTAATCTTGTAATGTACTGTAATCGTATCTCCGGCCCTGAATTGAGGGATCTTGTTGTCAGTGCCGAATTCCTTTTCAACTTCTTTCATTAACTCCATGACCGTATCGTATTTTATAGTTTCAATTCCTAATTAACAGCACGCAATATTACAAATATTTTTTCAGATGACATATACTGACCCGGAAAATTTCTTATAGACACCGGGCAGGAGAGAAAGGATACAATGCTTGAATGCATGAATGAGGCTGAGGAAGTATATAATTGTTTCAATCATTCAATCATTCAATCATTCAATAATTCAATCTAGTGGCTGTCGCTTTCCGGAACCTTAAACTTATCCCCGGTTTCTTCGATCAACTTTTCATACCAATCATCGCTGTATCCGGGTTGTTTCAGTTTAACGACTCCTGTGCCGTTGGTTTTGAATTCCCTGCCTTCTGTTAATTTTACATTGCCATCCATAAACTTCATAAAAAGGAAGCGGTAGAATCTTTTCCATTTGTGCACGAGGCCATTGGCATTCTCTACTGAAAAGTCAGAAACGAATTCCACAGCTTTGCTTTTGTCTTCCTTGTATAAATCCTGTGCTTTCTGGTCCACCATTGAGGTATATTGGGTGTAGCGTTTTTCCAGTTCCTGCTGCAGATCGTGGATATAGGGGTGAATCAGGTTATACCGGCTGTACGCAAGATTGGATACCTGGTTGAATATCCAGAAAGCTGAGTTTTCTGACCATTCCATCATGGAACCGTTGCCTTCGGCGTATGTAACGGGGGCTTTTTGAGTTCCGGCGTAAAGAGGAGTATAAACCGTGCTGGCTGCATCGTCCACGCTAAACCAGAAAATGCCTCCGATCGGATCGGGTAGCCAGTCCCTGGCCTGGGCAACGAATGAAAAACCGGTCTGCTGGGTTGCAGTGGCTCTTTCGTTACAGTAGGTTTCCCCGTCCACTTCCCAGGTAAGGGGTCTCCAGCGGTAAGGCCTGTCGAACGGACCAGCCCCAAAATCTTTTCTCATATCCAGTTCGGTGCCTTCCAGGTGGTCGCGCATGAAGTTCATCATGTCACGGGCGGATATCTTTTTGTTCGGCTTGATCCACAAAGGCATCCTGTTGTCCAGCTCATCACCCTTCACATAGCCCAGATACTGGTCCATGTTGTCGTGGAGATCTTTAAAGAATGACCATACCCGAACTTCGCAAAAACGTGCGCCGCCAAAGGTCATAGGTGCATAAGTATCAGAAAAGCTGAAATTTTCATCTTTCCCTTCATACCAGCCTTTGTTGCGGGCAAAGGAGATGACGTCATCGGAATATACGGTTTCAACATCAGGATTAAAAATTTTGTTGATGTTGCTGTATTTGATACTTTTATTACTGTTCCCGGCAAGGGGGAAAGTTCTGATCCTTGCCTGGTTGGCATGAGCGGAAACATAACCGTCGGGTATCTTGCGGGCTACCCATACTGCGCCTTTGTCACCCGCACCTTTTCCTATGATCTCCAGGATCCAGATTTCATTGGGATCTGCTATAGAGAAAGATTCTCCGGTGCTGTAATAGCCGTATCTATCCACCAGAGTGGTCATCACCTTGATGGCTTCCCGTGCCGATTTGGCCCTTTGAAGGGTGATATACATCAGGCTGCCATAGTCGATGATGGCATTGGTGTCTTTTACGGCCAGTTCTTCCCGTCCGCCGTAAGTGGTTTCACCAATGGATACCTGGTGTTCGTTCATGTTACCGACTACAGAATAGGTGTGCCGGACCTGGGGGATCTGACCCAGGTATTTTCCCGTATCCCACTCGTAAACATCCAGCATGGCACCTTTGGGATAATCTGCAGCCGGACGGTAGTACAATTCACCATACAATACGTGCGAGTCCGCAGCATAGGTGATCATGGTTGACCCATCCGTGGATGCACTCTTTGTGACCAGTAGGTTGGTGCAGGCATCACTGGCCAGATGCCCTGAAAATACAAACAAAATGATCAGTGCGAATTTTGTAATCCAAGTTTTCATAAGATTTAGGAGGTTATAAATTTGACTTATTTTAATTGAATACTTTGTTATATGAGGTTGCAAAAATAGAATTTCGGTTCAATATTTCTATATTTTATTATTGTAATTTTCATGATTTCTGTCAAATGTGAATTTTTTAATGAAGGCGAAG
>CAYNPZ010000252.1:0-5453 GCA_964399175.1 uncultured Bacteroidales bacterium
CTTGCTGCAGTCAAACCGGTATCTTTCATTGCGGTCGGTATAGGGCCACACATCCTCTCCATCGCCAAGTATATTCATGGTCAAAAAGTAAACCGAATTCATTCCCTTCGAAGAAAGATAGTTCAAAGCGCCTATGATGCCTTTGCCTTTTCCGTTTTGCCAGGCAGGATCGCCTTCCTTCCAGTCATCAATATGGGGTTTGTAGGAATGCAGTCCCTCGTTGGGAGCGCTTTCTCCGCTTCTCTGTTCTGAGTCTCCTCCATAGTAAGTACCGTCGAATCCGTTATAGGCAAGGAAATTTTCCGGGCTGTCCGCTCCACCTTTCAGAAAATAATCCTTCGATCCGGCAAATTGGAGGTGGTGTTTGCCCACATACCGGAGCTTGCCTCTTGAAAGAAAACCAGAAGCATCGCTGGAGGATGGCTCCACTTCAAAAGAACCTTCCAGTCCATCGGGACCTAACGGTTCGCCGGCTTCATCCTTCACTGATATGGCTACTTCTTCACCCTTCCTGAAAGATATTGAGTAATTCCAGGTTCCTGCTTCAGGCGGGCAGAAATGCGCCTTCCATACCGAACCCGAAGAAGCGCTGGTTTCAGCTGCATTGCCATCAGCGGCAAAATAGCCCGGAACGACATACTTCTGGTCTCCTTTCTGAAAGGTAACATTGAGCCGGTAAGTCAGGAATGGATTGGGGGTACCCGTTTCGCTCACTTCAGGACCGTTGATATGGAGCGTTACCTTATGCCAGGTTTTAAGTGAGCCCTGCACCTTTATTTCATTGTTGTTACAGGAATTCATGGCCAGGATCAGCGCCAGGCAAACTGTCAAAAATACGAACTGTTTTCTCATTTTGTATTGTTTTTGGTTGATAGCACTAAAATAATCAATTCTGAAAAGAATCATACTTTGTCCCGAATAATTCAAGAATTATTCCTGTCTCCGACAGCGTGTTTATTATCTCTGGCTCTTTTATTTTGATATGAGAACTATTAATTTTGAACCTGAAGCATCTGCACAAACAGTGTAGAATATCAAAACAATGATCAATCAGGATATAGCAATAACAACAGACAAAAGAAGGTGGCTCGAAATACTGGCGGTTGGTATTACGGGAGCTATGAAATATATATTAATGGACTGGCTTGAGATGAGGGGGCTTTATATCGGAGCAGCCTGTTTGTTCTGGATGTTGTTCATAGCCAAAAGATACAGAGAAAATCCTTACATTCTAAAGGATTGGGGCCTCCGTAAGGATCATTTCAAAAAAACCTTTTTGTTTATCTTACCTTTTGCCGGGGTGTTGGTGGCAGGCATTGTCTGGTACGGCATTTCCTTCAATGCCCATTTTTTTAACTGGCATGTCATCCCTGTTTTGTTTCTATATCCTGCCTGGGGCATGATTCAGCAGTTTATGATGATCGGTATCATTGCAGGAAATTTACAAAAAATAGACTCTCTGAATTTGGACATTCCCCAGATTATCCTGTTAATATCCCTTCTCTTTGCGCTTATTCATTATCCCAGTCTGCCTATCATGGCCTTTGCATTCTTTATGGAGCTTTTATTCACCAGTGTTTACTTCAAATGGAGAAATCTCTGGCCCCTCGGACTGTATCACGGCTGGCTCGGCAGTTTGTTCCTGTTCTTCGTGCTGGGAAGGGATTTGTGGAATGAACTGTGGCCGATGTTTTAGCCCGAATTATTCTAATGTACTTGTCAAATATGGAAAAACCTTTTCAGGTCGGTCCCCTTCTTCAACTTGAAATAAATGTACAGCAACAGAACAGCGATGATCCCAACGGATACCATTACTATTAAACTCCATCCGAAATGTAGAGCATTACCGGAATACAGGGAAAGTATCCCGTCGATACAAATGCTGAGCACCCCGGATACGATAAGAGAATAGGCTATGATATTCAAGCCTGTTTGCTCGGCCTTTCTGACGATCAAAATAAAAACAAAAATCCCTATATACCCTGCCAATAGCAGGGGAATACCCAGTTGCATCCCCCAGCCGGTATTTCCGGCATAAATATCAAGCAGAATGAGCAGCACGGAGGTGGCCAGGAAACTGAAAAAAAGCAGCAACAGGAGTTTTCTGTACCAAAAGGCAATGAGTGTGATATTCAGGTATAATACCAGACCGGCTGTTACAGGGTATTTTGACCATGTGACGGCCTGATTACCCAGGATATCAATAATTAATGTTGTGATTATCCCTGAAATCAGTATGAGGCCGGATATTTTCCAGATCAGCATTCGCTTCTGGAAACCGGTCAATTTCTGATAATCGGTCAGGAGTTTTTCATCTTGCTGTAATTTTCTGGATTTAAGATATGCCAGATTATCGGTGTTCTGGTTCCAGACGGGTTCCCCGCATAAAGAACAAAAATTGGCATTTTCTTCCAGTTCCACGCCACAATTTGAACAACGTATCATAATAAATAAGATTTATAGCTCTTCATCCTCCCTCTGCACCTGAATATCACGTGCTTCTAAAAATTCCAGAAATTTCTGCTCGAATTCTCCGGAAGTGGTTATGTTTCCAAAACTCAACACCAGCTTATCCTCAAAACCAATGATACCGCAGTTTATTTTCAGCAGGTTATTAGGCGGGGGAGGTGTAAAAACAAAATGATCAATCATATCTTCCGTTTCAACGGGTAATTTTGCCTTTCCCAGATTCGTAACCACCCCGCTATACTGACTTGGACCCAGAGATTTGTGTTTCATTTTCAGGACCATACTTTTAATAACCAGCGGAATGCTTCTGACATAGATTTTCTTCTCACTCCCAACGTTTCTTGAGATGTTTTTATTGATCAGTTTCTCATCGGTTTCAAGCTGAATCTGATGGTAAACTGTTTTAATGATTTCCTCGAATGTATAATGGCCAAGCCGCATATCAATTTCAGGCATGACAAACAATGAAAAATTCCGCATCGTTCCGGAAGAAAATATTTTCCTCAAATTAACAGGTACCTGAATGCGCAACATCTTGTTCTTTTTGTACTTCCTGGAGGCACGGGGACTTTCATAGATCTCCTGTAAGGTTCGCAGGTAAACCGATACCAGATAGACGGTGATGCTCACCCCCTTTTCATCGGCGAGGTTTTTGATTTGTTTCAGAGACAGGATAACATTAAACCGCTCGAAGCGTGGCGGTGGCTTGATTGCAAAAGGAAGATGAAACGCTTTTGTTTTCTTAACCGTGGGTGGAATATTTTCTTTAAAGTACCGTTTGTAAGCATCTTCATATTCTTCTTCGGAAACCTCTTCCTCCGGATTGTTGTAATTGTATTCACCGGGAATAGACCTGCCATAAGCCTGACCATACAATATCAAAACGGTTTTCAGGAATTCAAATGCGCCGCCTCCGTCCGTTAGAATATGGGAAAACTCAATGCTTATCCTGTTGTTTTTTACCGGTATTCTTATCAGCAAGTCTCCTTTTGAAAATTTCCGGCAACAAGGCTGATCATCTGCTTCAATGGGAATATGCCGGGGAAGATGTTCAAGATAATACCAGAAAAAACCCTTTTTAAGCTGTACCTTATAGTAAGGAAAACGCTTTTCTGCCTTAAGCACTGCCTTTCGAAGGGCTTTTATCCTAACCGGTTGCTTTAACACGGCAGTTAGCCTGAACACTGTCGTAACCTCCTCAGTAATGATGGCTGGAAAGATCTTCGCAGCATTATCAAGCGAAAACCAAAATTTGGCGGTTTCCGGAATGGTATGGTTTTTTGCAGACAAACCCGTCTCTTTAATCCTCTCTCAATTTATCCCAAATGTAAAAATAATATAGAGATGGTGTCCATTGTATCTGACAAATTCAAGTTCCATTTTTATGCACAAATGATGCGGGAGCAAAAAATCATAGCATATAAATTTTCTTATTACTCTTTCGTTCGCACCAAATCAGGAATAAACACCGGTTCACCAAGGTCATCAGCCCGTTTATTGAAGGTTGCCACCTCGTTGTTGAGCACATCCTGCAGGCGGCTCCGCATTAAATCCCATTGTTCATTCAGATCAGAAAACCGTTCATGTGCCCCTGCCGTCGGGGGTGCAGCACTATTCACGTAACCATAGAGGTATGCATACTGGTTATCGAGCTGAGGCGGAAAGTTGAGCGGATCCTGGAAGCTCTGGTTTTTCACCTGCATCAGCTTTCCTTCCATGGTCGACATTTTCGATGTGATGGTATCTGCCAGGCTTTGTAATTCGGAAACATCATGGCCTGCTTCTTTGGCATTCGACATCAATGTATTCACCTGCTCCCGAACGGAACGAATGGTGCGTATGGCATCATAAATGCTGTTTAGCGAATCGCGTATGGCCATGGCCAGGTCGTAGCGCTCCTGAAAATCCTGTTGCGTTACATCCTTAAGCCTTGGATCTTTTTTAACCTTAAAAGAACGCGTCTCTTCCGTACCGCCCTTAACGCTCAAACGAACCTGATAGTTACCGGGTATCACTTCCACGCCACCGGTGTATCCCCAAAGAATGGCATCATCCACCTTATCCACACGTTCTGTTCGCAGATTCCAGTGAAAGCGTATATGCGTACTGTCAATGGGAAGAACCGGTTCATTATTTTCCCTGGCTTTGGCCGAATCGCTGGTAAAACTTTGCAACACCCTACCTTCGGCATTCAACACTTCCAGCGTTACCGTAGTGTCCGGGACTTCGGTAAAATAATAATCGAATGCAGCGCCACCTTCAGGACCTTCCGGCTGTCGGTCTTCGGGATCACCGCCACGTGAAGGATTAACCAGATAAGCCGTCTCAGGAGAGTGAAGGTGCATGGTTGAATTGACAACCTGGTCGGTGAGCTGACGCAACGGTGAGAGATCATCCATGATCCAGAATGAGCGCCCGTGGGTAGCCACAACGAGATCATTGTCATGCACCTTGAGATCAGGTACGCGGGTTACAGGAAGGTTCTGCTGAAGGGACTGCCAGTTTTCGCCTTCGTTAAACGAGACATATATGCCAAACTCGGTTCCGGCGTATAGCAGCCCTTCACGCCTTGGGTCTTCACGTACTACCCAGGTCGGCGAATCATCCGGGATACCCGTGTTGCCGTCTGCAATGCGTTTCCATGATTCACCGTAGTCATTGGTGCGGTAGATGTAAGGTTTCCAATCATCCAGCCGGTAACGGTGCACGGCTATGTATGCCTTGCCCGCTTTATGCGGAGATACCTCTATACGCTGCACCGTGCCGTATTGCGGAAGGTCCTCAGGAGTGATGTCGTTCCAGGTAGAACCGTTATCACGGGATATCCAAACACGGCCATCATCGGTTCCGGCCCAGAGGGTTTCCGGGGAATGGGGACTTACCCGGAGTGAAAATACTGTATTGAATACCTCCACACCCGTATTGTCCCGGGTGATAGGCTCACCGGCGAAATCCTGGTGTGCAGGTGAATCGGTGGTCAGGTC
>CAYNPZ010000253.1:0-5449 GCA_964399175.1 uncultured Bacteroidales bacterium
AAAACAATTCTTATTCAGTTTTGTCTAAAACGGGAACGAATGAAACCCGCATGCAATGACTTGCACGACAAGAACATGATTAACATGCGGGTTCCATGGCGGGGAAGCACAATATTCGAACTATGAAATTTTATTTAATTGAAATACAAACCTATAATAAACTGTTACCATAACCTGGACGAGCCAGAACCAAACAGGATATTTGCCAAAATGCACGAGGGCTGACCTATAATAAACTGTTACATAGATGAATTAAAAAGGACGCAATTATGAAATTCAAACATTTCCATTATTTTCCATTTTTATTATCGGTTGTTATACTTTTTACATTGGGATCCTGCGGATCTGGTGATAAAACAGGACAGGAAAACAGGGAAATTGAAGAAGTTGATACGGATCTTCCTGAGATTAAAGAGCGGGATACACTGAAGGCGATCACTCATTACGGTTCTACCAGTTATTTCCTTTACCGGGGCAGACCGATGGGCTATGAGTACGAGCTGGTCAGGTTGTTGGCAGATGATCTCGGGCTTAATCTTGAAATCGTAATTGCCGATAACCTGGATAAAGAGATTGAGATGCTGAAAAAAGGCAGGGGAGACATGATCATTCATGGATTAACTGTTACGCAGGAGCGCAAAAAGCAAATTACTTTCACCGAGCCCCACACAACCACACACCAGGTGCTGGTCCAAAAAAAGCCGGAAAACTGGAGACAAATGAAGGTTCATGAGATCAGGGAACAGATAATTTCCGATCCGATGGAACTGATAGGCAAAAAGGTTCATGTAAGGAAAAATTCTTCATATTATGCCCGTTTGCAAAATCTTGAAGAGGAGCTGGGAGGGGATATTGACATTGTGGAAATGCCCGGAGATATGACCACTGAAGATCTGATAAAAATGGTGGCTAAAGGTAAAATCTCCTATACCGTGGCGGACCATAATATTGCATCTATCAACCAAACTTACTACCAAGACCTGGATATTGATGTAAGGCTGAGTTTGTCCCAGAGAATCGCCTGGGCAGTACGGGAAAGTTCGCCGAAACTTTTAAAGGAGGTAAACGAATGGATCGGCATGATGAAGCAGAATGTGGATTATTATGTGATCTACAACAAATATTTTGAGAACTACAAGGCCTATAGCCGAAGGATAAAAAGCGACTTTTTTTCGCTGGAAACCGGAAGGATCTCCCGGTATGACGATATTATCAAGGCCTATGCCGACAGTATTGGTTGGGACTGGCGCCTGGTAAGCTCCATGATATACCAGGAATCCGGTTTTGATCCCAAGACCAAATCCTGGGCAGGGGCCAGGGGACTGATGCAATTGATGCCTGCCACTGCCAGGGAGGTGGGAGTAAGTAATTTATATTCGCCTGAAGCAAGTGTTAAAGCAGGTACAAGGTACATTTCCTATCTCAGGGAGCAATGGAAGTCGATTCAGGATTCTTCGGAACGGGTGAAATTCATACTTGCTTCTTATAATGTGGGCATTTATCATGTGCGGGATGCGCAGCGGCTTGCTGAGAAGAACAACGAAGATCCGCAGGACTGGACCGTAATCCGGAAATACCTGCTAAAGCTTTCCAACCCGGATTTTTATAATGATGCCGTTGTCAAGTATGGTTATTGCCGTGGAGAAGAGCCCTACTATTATGTAAAGGAAATTCTCGAACGGTACGAACATTATAAGAAGTTTACCTGATAAGAAGACAGCCAGGTTGAACGAATCTGCATAAAAATTCCATTAATTTGTTAAGGAGCATAATTTGAATAATTTTATCCGCTGCATTTGTTGTAACCTTCAAAAAAATTATTATGAAACGATTGCACTTGATATTCACGCTGTTTTTCTTATTGGCAGGTTTCACCACAGTTTTAAGTCAGGGATTTAACTGTTATTCTTTGGTGGTGGGGAAAGATGCCAGCCAGAGCGGCTCTCTCCTTATGGCCCATAACGAAGACGATCACGGGGAAAATCTGGTGAACTGGTTTAAGGTGCCCCGGGAAATTCATGATAAAGGGGAGACCATCACCTTACAGAACGGAGCCGTTGTTCCCCGGGCTGATACCACCTGGGAATATTTTTGGCTTGAAATGCCCGGAATGAAATTTTCCGATTCCTATATGAATGAACATGGCGTTACTATTGCTTCCAATGCTTGTCCTTCAAGAGAAGACAATCCTGAACTTACAGACGGAGGGATCGGATACTGGCTGAGACGGCTGATGGCACTAAGGGCTAAATCAGCCCGTGAAGCTGTTAAGATCGGTGGAGAGCTGGTCGAGAAATACGGATATGCATCATCCGGCAGAACTTACACGGTTGCCGACCCGAATGAAGCGTGGATCATGTCGGTTGTAAACGGCAAGCACTGGGTGGCACAGAGAGTGCCGGATAATAAAGTTATGGTTATTCCCAACTATTATACCATAACCCATGTAAACCTTTCGAATGATGAAGTATTTATGGGATCCGACGATCTGATCAGCTATGCAGAAAAAAGAGGCTGGTACGGTCCCCAGGCAGCCGGATCTTTCAACTTCAGAAAGGTGTATGGAAATCCCGGTAATTTGGCCAGTCCCGGCAATATACCCAGAAAATGGAGGGGATTGGAGCTTCTTACAGGAAAAGATTTTGAGATGGACAATCCTTTGCCTTTTGCTGTGAAACCTGAGAAAAAGATCAGCCGGGAGCAGATCATGAAGGTATTGGCCGACCATTATGAAGGAACCGAATGGGACAACAGCCAGCATTACAAATATGGTAATCCGCACTCGGGAGGTGTAGGTACCATTTGTGCACCTCATAATCAATATGGATTTGTAGCCGAATTAAGGAGCGACATGCCTGTGGATATTGGAGCCGTTATGTGGCTGGCACCCCGCCGGCCTGGCAGTCAGCCATACGTTCCGTGGTATTTCGGTATGGAAGAGATGCCGGAAGATTTTGCACTCGTGGATCCCCAAACAGCTTTAAAGAACCATTTCAATGCACCGGAAAACATCCTTGACCACAATGAGGGACATGCTTTTGTGGAATATGCAAGGCATGCGGAGCAAGTAGATGAAAATTACGGAAAATATATCGGGGAAATTAAAGCCTATAAAGAAAAGCTGCAGGATCAGATGCTGAAAGAACAGGAGGAAGTCGAGAAAGAGGCCCTGGAATTGTATGACTCCAATAAGAAGGCTTCGATGCAGGTGCTTTTTGATTTTACGAAGAAATATCTGGACAAGACAAGGGAGCAAATGAAGCATATTTCGAATGACTAAAACGGATTTTTGCAGAGGAGCAGAATGAATATGTTACTTATAGAGACTGTCTATAATGTAGACGAGCATTCAGAAAATAAAATAACAAATGACAAGCACCAAATAACAAATAATATTCAAATTTCTAATTACCAATTACCAAAACAATCAAAATCAGCCAGTCATATCTGTGTTTTGAAATTTTGTAATAAAAATGAATTTTTGGTGTCACACTAATAAACATCTACTTATCTTAATGTTTAATTAGTTTAATGTGTGTAAAATCAAAAATCTTTTAATTATGAAGAGGAAAAAAAGCATGGTAATCACTTTTATTTTGTTGATGGTGACACCTTTGGTATATGCTCAGAAAGGCACAGGAGACAACACGGGGGTTGCCCGCAGCAATTCAGTAGATGAGGTTATACAGATTTCCGGGGAATTGCAGAAAGTCGTTAATGAAACTTGTACCCAAACAACCGGGAGATATTCAAAGGGCATCCATTTGCTGGTTAAAACGGAAGCGGGTGAAACACAGCCTCTCAATGTGCATCTTGGTCCTGCCCGGGAGGTAACCAGTATGACCGATCAGCTAGAAACCGGTCAGGAAATTCAAATGAAAGTCTTCCGTACCGATAATCTGCCCGAAAATCAATATGTAGCAAAGGAGTTTACAAGTGAAGGGAAAACTTATGAATTAAGAGATGCTGCTCTCAGACCTTTCTGGGCCGGTAACCGAAAAGGCCGCAGAGGCATGAACAAAAGACAGTGATAAAGAATAATGCGAGAATGCAAGAATGCGAGAATGATTGAATGTTGCGTCGTATAAGTCCATAAGGTAAGGTGCGCTCTACCCTGAATTTATAATTCTGATAAACATAAAATACTATGAACACAAAGCTTACATTAACGATTGATAAAAATATCATAGAAAAAGCCAAGAAACATGCTAATGAAAAAAGGGTCAGACTGTCGGATATGGTCAAACCTCAAACATTAAACCTGGAACTTGTAACAATTGCCCTAACCCCTTCGTTCTCTGTCTTTAGTTTTAGCTTTCTTTCAACAATGGAACAATTTGACAGTTTAACCATTTAACAATGTAGCAATTAAACGTCAAACCTGAAACTTTAAACATATTTACCCTTGGCTCCTCGCCTCAGCCTTCTCCATAGCCAATCATCCAATCATTCACTCATTACTATTTAACTCTCACCGGGGGATCGGGTTTTTCTACCTCTTCCTTTTTCTTATCATCCAGTTGGTCCATAATCACTTCCACAGCTTTCTCCAGTTGAGGATCTTTGCCATTGATCACCTCTTTGGGGGTCATTTCCACTTCCACATCGGGTTTCACCCCTTCGTTTTCCACGATCCATTCACCATCTTTGGAAAATATACCAAAGCGGGGTGCAGTGACATATCCGCCGTCCATCAACGTAGGGTAACCATATATCCCAATGAGGATGCCTAAAGTGGTTTTACCCACCAAAGTTCCCAAGTCCTTTTGCTTGAACAGGAAGGGCATCAGGTCGCCTCCTGAAGCTGCATATTCATTGATCACCATGGCCTTCGGCCCAAAGATGCCTGCTCCGGGGGTGGTGGTAACCTTACCCTCCCGGTGTCCCCAGTAATTTTGTATCTCACGGTCGAGGAGGTTGATCACATAATCTGCAGCCGAGCCTCCGCCGTTGAAACGTTCATCAATGATCACGGCCTCTTTGTCGAGCTGTGAGAAATAATACCGGTTGAAGAAATCATAGCCCCCCTGACCGGTGTTGGGCATGTACACGTAGGCTACCCGGTCGTTGGTCATCTCATTGACTTTCTTCCGGTTGTTTTCAACCCAGTTCATGTTCCTGAGGTTTCGCTCACTGGCTATCGGCACCACGGTTACTGTTCTTGCCCCTTCTTTAGTGGGTTCGGAATTAACCGTAAGATTTACCTGTTTCCCTACGGTATTCTGGAAGAGGCTGTAAATGTTCTGATCAGCCGTCAAAGGCTCACCATCCACAGCCAGGATATAATCTCCTTCATTAACTTCTACACCCGGCTGGGTTAGCGGTGCCTTGAAAGAAGGATTCCAGTTTAACCCAGAATAGATCTTTTCGATGCGGTAGCGGTTGTTGACAATCTCGTAATCGGCACCCAACAGACCGGTCTGAACGCTTTCCTCATGGGGCATGTCGC
>CAYNPZ010000254.1:0-5434 GCA_964399175.1 uncultured Bacteroidales bacterium
ATATAGCAATACAGTTGGTCCCGCATTCTGCGGGAGCAAAGGGCAGTTGGCAAGGGATGTAGCTACAGGGGGCATAAAAATTTATTGAAACTGCAAAAATTCAAAGTAAGAGTTAATATAGAGAAGAAGTTGGCAAGGAGCAAAGAGCAGTGAGCAAAAGGCAGTTGGCAAAATTTGCCGGAAGCTTCTTCATTTGCAGCCTTAGCCATAGCCGTTCTTTAAGAAGTTGCTCCCGCCTATATCGGCGGGAGCAAAAATCAGTTGGCAAACCTCATATAGCTCAAGATATCGGAGAAATCTAAAATTTATTGATTGTCATTAAATGGTCATTCGCAGACAATTTACCCGTCCGACCGAGGTGTTACCTTCTTTTTTTGCTGAATAATCTTTTTTATACCTGAGAAGCCAAGTACTTTGCTAATATCTGAAAATCGGTCAGACGGGGAGCAGCAGCCTAATGACAATCAATGACCAAAACTGACTTTTTAATTTTACTAAAGCCTGAAACGATCCTGGGGTTGCCCACTGCCAACTGCCTTTTGCCAACTTAATATGAATTCAATTGAAAATCATTTATCAGGCAAGGACTTAAAGCGATCATTTCATTTCTTTCAGTTCCTCCCACGCATCCTCATTTGTAGGATCCTGCTCCAGTGACTTTTGATACTGGCGTTTGCCCATCTCTTTGTAAATATCAGCGCGGGTATTGCTCAGTTGAGAACTGCCAGGATGAATTTTTTCGGCAACATCCAGCAGGCTCAGGGCCTTATCAAGCCTGTTGTGTCTGAATAGCCGCTGCGCGTAATAGTCAAGAACACCTGCGCTTACCGTATGACGGCCCATATTGGCATTCAGAGCTCGGCGATAGGCAGTTTCCGCTTTTTCCGGCTCCCCTTTCAGAATATGAAGATTGCCTTTGGTAACGTAGGGTATGGCCGACTGGGGATAAAGGGAGATAAACTGTTCTGCAAGGCCCATCACTCCATTTTCATTTCCGTTCAGAAACCTTTCTAACAGGGCATTGGCCAGCACCGAAGTATATTCGGGATGAATGGACCGGCCGGCTGCCCGGGAATTGAGCTTTTCGAGTGTAGACTTCAGATCCGTCCATGAGCCGATGAATAGTTGCCGGTTATAACCGGTCCAGGTTTCCGACCAATCCTTTTGCCAGGTATCGAGTTTTTGTTTCAGCCCCTCATTTACAGGCCAGCGGTTTCCCTGAGTTTCGCTGAGCTCAAGATAATCTTCAAACAAGGCAAAGGCTCCGTTCTTGTGGTAGTATTCCATACGCTCCTCGCCGTATCGATCCAGAAGGGTGACAATCATATGCGAGCCCGCCCGTACGTAAGCCTTACTTGCCTTCGGGTGGATGCCCAGGTTGATCTTTTCTTTCACTCTTTGGTAATCCGCCCTGAGGGAATCGGGATTCAGGGTATTGTTCAGAAAACGGAAGGTTCGTGCCATAGCATCAGGATCGGTATTGCGAGCCTTATTCCGGTAGTCATAATAAGCCATACCGTAATTGTACACATCCCATAAACCGTTAATCAAAGCCTGATCGTACTTATTGCCGGCATAAGGTTTGACGTTCCAGGCTTCATCCATCACAAGCTGATATAGACGGCGTGCTATGGAACGCAGGCTTCCTCCCTCAAGGTTATATGCAAGAGCAATAGCAAAATCCCTGGTAGGAAACCGCATCAGCATGGTACGCGTCTCAGGCTGCCCGCCGGTGTGTGAAGCCTTAAAATATCCGTTAACCGGGTCCACATGCCAGCCCATCCCATAATCGGTACGCCTGCCATTGGATAAATTCATGGATGTTTCCATGGTTTGGGTGCTTCCTTCGGACAATATTTTTCCTTCATTCAAACCGCGGGCATATTTCAGCATATCCACCACCGTAGAGCGGGTGCCTCCCGCAGCAAAACGGCTGCTGATGTTCACAAATTCGGAGTTCTTCAACTCCCCGAACTCCAGACGATAACCTTCAGCCCGGTGGGAAATGATCTTATCGGGTGAATCCATCCAGGTGTGGTTCATGTTCAAAGGTTCCCAGATATTTTTTTTCAGATATTCCCCGTAGGGCATCCCGGCTGCATATTCTATGGCGGCGCCCAGCAGGTTGTAGCCATAGCTGGAGTAATTGTATTCTGTTCCCGGACGGGCCACCAGTTCAAAATCATCAAAAATGTCAATTGCCTCCCGGGTATCCTTATGCTCTTTGATGGAGCCTTCTTCATCATAATTCTGATAAGGACTGATCCCACCAATATGCCCCATCAATTGCCGCAGGGTAATCTCCCATTTCTTGCGGGGAAAATAGGGCACATACTTCCTGACCGGATCATCGATATCCAGCTTGCCTTTCTCTTGTAGCTGCATGATGGCTACTGCAGTCATCGATTTTGTTACGGAGGCCAGGCGATAGGCACTCTGACCTGTAGCTTCCACTTCATTCTCCAGATCAATGTACCCATACCCGTTGGTCCACATATAATCCCCCTTGTAAAAACCCACTGAAAGGCCGGGTATGTGATCCGCCTCCATTTGATTTTTCAGAAAATTTTCATACCTGTCAATTTCATCCGAAAATGGGTCCTTTTCCTGTCCCTGCAAAGCGAAAGAGGCAAGCAGAAGGGGAGCTAAAATCAATATTTTGATCATTCTTCTCATAATAACCTGTGATGTTTGCAATTCAACTCCGTAAATATTACTTATAACATCTTCACTTTGATAAACTCCAATGATAAAAATAAATTTCAGCGCCACCAATTAATGCATCTCATTTTCACCTGTACAAACAAAAATCCCTGTCAATCGCTTGGTTCTGTCACAATTTTTTAACAGTTTTATGCAAATTTCGTCTGCTACGGTATTGAAGTATCAAACAGTCCAAAATAAAACCATAATCATTATGATGAACAGAAGAACATTTTTAAAAAAGACATCAGCGGCTGCTTCCGCATTGATCGCAGCCCCAACAATTATTCCTGCATCTGCAATGGGTAAGAACGGATATGTAGCACCTTCCGACAGAATCAACCTGGGATTCATCGGAGCCGGGAACCAGGGGTGTAATGATGCCCGTTCATTCCTCCGGGATGAGCGGGTTCAGATTACCACCATTTGTGATGTGAACAGAAAAAGCGACGGCTACTGGAATGGTTCAGTGGCCGGCAGGGAGTATCTCATGAATTTGGTGGATGAAGCCTATTCGAAAAAATACGGCAAAAAATACAAATCCACACGCGGATATGAGGATTTCCGTGAAGTGATCCAAAGGAAAGATATTGATGCAGTGGAGATCGTCACACCGGATCACTGGCATGCCATTCCGGTGATGATGGCCGCTGCCGCAGGAAAAGATATTTACTGCCAGAAACCGCTTTCACTGACTGTTGAAGAAGGAAGGGATATGAGCAATGCCGTGAAAAAACACAACATTGTATTTCAGACCGGCAGCCAGCAGCGTTCCAACCATCATTTCCGGAGGGTATGTGAACTGGTGCGCAACGGAAAGATTGGAAAGCTTCATACAGTGACGTGCAGCCTTCCCGGAGGCACACCCGATTTTGGAAAAACCGGACATCTGACAGATACCGAACCCGTGCCTGAAGGATTCAACTACGACATGTGGCTGGGACCTGCACCAGATGCCCCCTATTGTCCGGCCCGCACCCATGTAAATTTCCGGTGGGTACTCGATTACTCCGGAGGCAATGTCACCGACTGGGGCGGCCACCATCCCGATATCGCCCAATGGGGCATGGATACTGAATATACCGGTCCGGTAAGAATTCAGAATCCCAAATCCAAATGGTCCGATCATCCCATATGGAATACAGCCACGGAGTATTATTTCGAGTGCATTTACAAGAATGGGGTAAAACTGATCATCAAAAGCGACGACAATAAGAATGGCGTCACCTTCGAAGGTACTGAAGGCAAAGCCTCGGCCAGCAGGGGAGGCCATTCGGTTGAACCTAAAAAGCTCGGAGATGTGGAGTTTGGCCCGGATGATATCCGGCTGTATAAAAGCGACAGCCATTTCCGGAATTTCATCGACTGTGTGATCTCCCGCAAAGAGCCAGTAGCACCGGCTGAGGTCGCACACCGATCTATCGCCCTGGCTCATCTGGGCAACATTGCCATGATGTTGCGTCAGGATCTGGAATGGAATCCCGAAAAGGAGGAGTTCATAAATAATTTTGCCGCCAACCAGTTATTGGGCAGGCAGAAGCGGGAACCCTGGGAATCGGTGTACAGGAAGTACAGGGTGTAAAGAACCCTTCATTTTTTCATGATCACATCGCTTCTGTCCGGATATCTTTTGGTACCAACGGTTCTGTAGCCGAAAGCTCCATAAAGCTTCTTTACCGGTTCGTTCCATGCTGCAGCGTTGGTTTGGATGGTATAAACGGGAGCTCCCTCAAGGTACAAAAACCGGGAGCTTCGCTGAAAAAATAAGCTGAGCAACTCTTTGGCTATGCCTTTCCTACGATATGCTTTATCTACTGCCAGCTCGCTGATATAAATGCTGTTTTCCCGGTAGCAGGGATGGGATTCTGCCTCCCTCTCATAGGCTATCAGCCCGGCAATGGGTCTTTGCCCGTCGAATGCAATGAGGCTATGGTCCCATTTGCCGTAAAATTTACGATCGGGCCGGGATTCTGCCAGCACTTCCTCCCAGGTGTATGTTTTCATGGGGATGTCATTGAGAAATTGCAGAACAGATTCCACATGGCGGGCTGCAATTTGCCTGTTCAGGGTATAAATGTTATAATTCTCAGGGGGAATGATCTTCTCCGGTTTTTGATCTGTGGGCATAAAAATCAAATCTTCATAAAAATTAAAAACACCACCAAATTCTTATGTTTTTCCTTTCAAAGATAGAAATTATAAACCCGGATGAAAGCTATACCAATCCGATTAAATTATATGATCTGTATTGGAATCCATTCAGGCTTAACCCCATACCATCTTCTTTATCAGGTTCACCAACTCATTAAAGTCAAACGGCTTGGTCAGACACCCATCACACCCGCATTCGCAGGCTTTTTGTTCAACATGATCTTCAACTATAGCGGTTTCCAGGATAACCGGTATATCAGGATTGAGCTTCTTAATGCTTTGGGTAACCTGAAATCCGTCGATGTCTTTTAAACGGATTTCTGTAAAGACAATGCATGGATTTTGTTCCTGGCATAAAGCAATGGCCTCTTTACCATAGGCAACAGAGACAATCCGGTAATCATAGGGGTCAGACAAAACCATTAAAAGTACTTCTTTCAGCAGGAGGACGCTGGTTTCATCAGGATCAGCAATCAATATGGTGGTTTTAGCACTCAAAAAGCCTAAGATTTATATATTCATCCCTGTAATTAGTGTCTGTCCATAAAGTTAAGGAAAAGTGAAAACCTAAAATAACAAA
>CAYNPZ010000255.1:0-5422 GCA_964399175.1 uncultured Bacteroidales bacterium
AAAATATTCATTCGTGCATTAGTGGCTCAGTTAAGAAGAGGCAAATGTTTCATCCTGCTATTCTGCCAACGTCTCCTCTTTAATTTCCGGCGCTTTTGGAAAATCTACCGGTATTTCCGTCATATGATGGAAATAGTTGCTCATGGTCTTCAGGGCTACTATGGGAGCCAGCTCTGCAAAATGGGCTTTGGTGTAGCCGGCGTCGAAAAATTGTTTGATGTATGATTCTGCAGGATAACCCCGGTTTATGGTCATTTCTCGCAGGAGTTGTGTCAATGCCTTTAATTTCGGATCATTAATGGTTCCTTTTCTGAGCTCGATGGTCTCCTGTTCGGAAAATCCAAGCATCTTGGCTGCTGCCGTATGTGCCGACAGGCAATAATAGCACTGGTTAACCTGCGCAACGGCCAGCAGGCCTGCCTGAACTTCTTTTGCAGTAAATGATCCGTTCTCAATAATATCCGAAAGGGTGGTATATGCTTTCAATGCAGCCGCAGAATTAGCCAGGCCCTTCATAATGTCAGGTACCATACCAAGTTTTTGACTAACTGCCCCGTAAACTTCATTGACTTCCCTTCCGGCATCCTCTTCGCTGATCAAATCAATATACTTCATAATCTTTGTCTTTTTTGTTTTACAATGGTTTTTCCTTATTGAATACACTTTGGTCGTCGAATGGAGTCAAACCTTACAACCGTGTGGTGAAAGGAAAATAATTGTCAGGATTTCAGTGAAATAAAGATTGTTAAGGGGGCATTGGCAGGCATTACATTGTTGAATTGTCAAATTGTTACATCGTTACATTGTTGATCGGTTGATTGATGGATTGGTTGATTGGAAGATTGGTGGGTCACCTTCTGTGTATAAAATCTTTCATGTCCCTTTTTGATTACCTTTAGGTTCTACATGGTTAATATTATTCTTTTGTTATTCAGGCAATGGTTCATGCGAAGCGATGAGACACGCCAGGCATGTCTCTACAAATGATATCCTGTCAACATCAAACATCAAACTTTCAAACTCTTAGTCAAACTCCTGTCAAACTCCTCAAACATCCCGGCGCCGCGTAGCGTGCGCAATAGATTATCCAGCTTCTCAACCTGCCAGGCTTTCAGCCCTTGAAATGCGATGTGGAACCGGTTCAGGTTGATCTCCGAGACGCGGGCATTGCGTCTTCTATTGCTTTACAAATAGCCGTATAACTACCCGTCTCTTCTTCCCGTATTCTCGTTTTCCCGTCTTCTCATATTCCACGGTATTCTGCCAGATTATTCATTTTCCTCCCAATCACCGAGACACGCCAATGGCATGTCTCTACAAATGATATCCTGTCAACATCAAACATCAAACATCAAACCTTCAAACTCTTAGTCAAACTCCCGTCAAACATAAAACCCCTGTAAAACCTCAAACTCTCAAACCATTCTTCCCCTTCATTCGCTCCATCGTTCCCGTCGTGCTTTCGTTCCTTCGTGCTGTCGCGCCTTCTTGCCGTCGTTTTTCCCGAGCGTCCAGAAGATTTTTTCGGGCTGATACAAAACTTTTCCCGGGCTGTCGACAACTTTTTCTCGAGCTGATAAGGACCTTCTCTCGAGCTATCAAGGTTTTTCTCCCGAGCTATTAAGGTTTTTCTCCCGGGCGGAAAAATTTTTTTCTCGAGCGAAAAAATAAATTTTCTCCAGCATAGAATTTAAATGAATAAAAAAGGCACGGCAAAGAAGACTGCCGTGCCCTGAAATCGCAGAATAGAAAATTAGCCTATGAAACACTTAGGGTTTCGTAAAGCTTTCCACTGACGATTTTGTGTCCTGAAGCATAGTTTTTTCTTACTTCCACTGCATAATTCCCCGGTGCCAGATCATTGGGGATGGAAAAGATCAGTGTACCCGAGGTTACTTTTGGCCAGCACCGATACCTTGAACGTGCCTTCGCTGTTGTTACCCATAAAGAAGATTCCCTCCCCCTCGTTCTCCTGGTCAAACTTGAGCTCCTCGCCCTTAATGATGCCGATGCCGCCGGGAGTTACCATACTGTTGATCGTATCGGTAACCACATCTTCAAAATGCAGGGGAGCAGGCTGGGGAAGGGGTTCGGTAACCTTCTCCACAGGCGCATTCTTCATTTTGCTTGCCATCAGCGTGCCCTGGGATACGGAAGCCCGCTTTTCATGGCGCTTTTCATCATACACGTCGGTGGCATCCTTAAAAACGCCCCGTATGGAAGGACGAAAAACAGCAATTGGAATGCTAACCGTATTGCCCTCGGCTACTTCATCAGTAGTCACATCAAAGAACAGTGTGAGGGATGAGAGGATGTCGGACTCCGTCAGACTGGAGTTCCTGCGTTGCATCTCCCGGACGATATCGTCCAGAGTCAGGGTGTTGGGAACAACAACCCGCGCGGAGTGATCGTTGGGATCACTGGTGATTGGGTTCTTTTGCAAGTAGTATTGCATCTTTTTACAGTTTTTGGTTTAAAAAAATCAGGGATACATGTTGTTTTGATCCCTTTGCGAAACCAAATGTCAGCAACTTACTTATATAGTCCAAATCTTCAGATGAAAAAAAAGCTGAAATGAACTTTGTTGAGTTGAATAAAATCTAAAATAAAAATACGAAAAGATTTTTAATTTTATGCCAAAACGTTAAAAAATTATGCCGAAAAGTGAAAAAGAAAAGATGCTTGCGGGTGAGCTGTACAGTCATGATGACGATCAGCTCAATGCCGAGGGCATGCGGGCCCGAAGGATTTTTCAGCAATTCAACAACACGCCCATAGAGCAGGTTGAAAAAAGAAGAGGTATCCTCAGGGAGCTCCTGGGAGGCATGGGCAGCGACCTGGAGATCCAGCCGCCATTCTACTGCGATTACGGATACAACATCGAAATAGGTGATGAGGTGTTCATGAACTACGGCTGTGTGATCCTGGATGTGAACCCGGTAAAGATCGGCGATAGAAATTTGCTGGCCCCTTATGTGCAGATCTATACGGCCGCTCATCCCATGGACTGGTCGGTGCGTGCAAAGAATCTGGAATATGGCATCCCCGTAACGATCGGTTCGGATGTGTGGTTCGGCGGTGGTGCCATCATATGTCCCGGCGTAACCATCGGTGACCGAACGGTTATTGGAGCCGGCAGCGTGGTAACCAAAGATATACCATCCGATGTAATGGCAGTGGGCAATCCGTGCAGGGTGATACGGGAATTGGAGTAGATACGGGCCATGGCCTGTCTCAAGAATAGGGAGGAAGGAGATCAATCTTGCAGAATACTGGGGAAAACGAGAAGACGGGAAGACGGGAAGACGAGATGAGTAATTATATGGGCAGCGGCACAGCAGTAGAGACGCAATGTTTGCGTCTCGGAGATTGGGGAACTGCTGGACGAAGGCACGACGGCACGAAAGAAAGAACGAAGGTATGAGAAGACGAGATGAATAGTTTGAAGGTTTGAGGTTTGACGAGTTTGATGTTAGTGGGATACCTTGTGTAGAGACACGTCATGTGTCTTGATAGTTGGTAAGAATCATTTCCTGAAAGGCAAAAATATAATATTAACCACAGGTACACTAAGGAAATCACAGAGGAACACAAAGGAATTTAAGCTCTGGATCCCATTTGAGCTAAGAATCAACTCTCTTATTGGTTATTTATGAGACCTCTCAAACACAATCAATGACAATTAATGACCACCGAATGACCACCAATGACAATCAATGACAACTTAATGACCACAAATGACAATGAATTAAACCTCAAACACTTCCTTCTTCGCCTCAGCCTTCGCCTTAGCCTTATTCAAAAAGCATCCGCATCGCATAAATCTCCTGAAAATCCGGATCGGTCTCCAGGGAGGTATGTTTGATCTTTTGCAGGATGGGGGTGAGGTTTTCCGGTTCGAAAAAGAGCATCATCTTGGCGCCGATGAGGGCGCTGTTGCCAAGGCGGGTCACTTTTTCCTCTTCGAATTCAATCAGCCCGATCTTTTGGGCGTTGGCCAGGTTGATGTAATTGCCGAAAGCTCCGGCAATGAATATCTCTTCTATGGCTTCGGACCTGATTTCCATCTTTTGCGACAGGATGCGAATACCCGCCGAAATGGCTCCCTTGGCGAGCTGCACTTCACGTATATCTTGTTGGGTGAGTTCAATTCCCGGAACAATCTCTATGCTTTCCTGCTCATCGGTGAGCTGTCCCCACATGTCTATATAACCCCTGTCATGCAGCCAGGCTATGGCATCGATCAGACCGCTCCCACAGATACCTCTTGGTGCCTTGTTGCCGATGATGTGGTATTGGAGGGGATCCGTGCCGACATGTACCGAAGAGAGGGCTCCGGTGGTGGCCGTCATGCCCATGGATATATTGGTGCCCTCAAAGGCCGGACCGGCTGCTGTTGAGGCACAGATCAGCCCCTCACGGTTTCCTATGAGGAGTTCACCATTGGTGCCGAGGTCGATCAGGCAGTTGATTGCTTCTTTTTCGTGAATCCGTGCTGCCAGGATACCGGCCAGTATATCGCTGCCGATAAAACCTCCGATGGATGGCATGAAAAGGATATCCGGATCGCCCGGAATGTCCCACTCCAGGGATTGTTTTGTGAATTGCTGAAGACCCATATCTTGGGGTTGGAACGGGTAGGTGGCCAGGGGCGTCAGGTCGATGCCGCAGAAAAGGTGGTGCATCACCGTGTTGCCTACCAGTACGATCTTTTTGACGGGTGCATTGTTTTTGGAAAGGAGCTGGCCGATCAGCTCACGTACTTTTTCCCGGATTAACCGGGTAAGCGTATTTTCATCCTGTTTTACGGCATATTCTACCCGAGACATGATATCCGCGCCATACCTTGATTGCGGGTTAGTGGCGATGGCTGCGCCGAGCACTTTACCTTCCTTCAGGTCAATAATCTGGGCAACGAGGGTGGTCGTGCCCACGTCAACGGCGATGCCGTAACCCTCCCGCGGCGTGAACTGAAACTGGGTGTTATCCGCCAGGATGATGGTTTTCCACTGATCCACTTCCAGGGTCACGTTTTCATAGACCCGACTCATACACGCGAGTCTCCATTCTTCTGATAATCCCAGGTCCCTGAGCGCCTGCCGGTGCTCCTCATTCGTCGGAATGTTGCCTTCCAGAACCCGCACCTTGCAGCCCCCGCAGGTGCCCTTCCCCCCACAAGGAAACTCCACACCGTATTCATGCAGCACATCGATCAACGGTGTGCCCTCCAAAACCTCAAAGCTGCGGTGAAGGGGTTCGAGCTGAACTGTATAAGATTTATCGCTTTTGCCTTCGTTTTTTGTCATTCAATTATCATTCGGTTGTCATTTATGGTCATTATATAGTCATTGATTGTCATTTATTGTATTCCTAGAGTAGCCTTATCATTCACTCATAGAGTCATTGATCATTGGCTAAAATG
>CAYNPZ010000256.1:0-5397 GCA_964399175.1 uncultured Bacteroidales bacterium
ATACAAAATGGTCGTATTAACCAGCAATAATAGCCTTCACAACAATAACCGTAACAATAATCAGTATTTACGGGCAGGAAGGCTATGAATAGGATAAATAAGCATCACTAAAATACAAAGCCTTCCTGCAGCCGGGAAGGCTTTTTTTATGGTAAAAAACAAGGATTATGTATAAGGCAATTAATAATAATAACAATAATAATTATCTGTTTCCCGGGGGAAGCTGATGGATTTTATTGTGCTAAATTTTCAGACCTTCCCCGAAAACCGGGGAAGGTTTTTTGTTTAATCTCAAAATATAATATGTATGAAAAGACTTATCATTCCGAAGGATTATCAGAACCTGCTCAGCAGGGAGGCCACAGAGGCAGCGATCAAGTTCATTAAGGACGAGTTTCAGAACACCCTGGCAAGCAAGCTGGGATTAAAACGCGTGACTGCACCTATGCTGGTGGTAGGCGGCACGGGTATCAATGACGATCTGAATGGTGTGGAGAAGCCCGTAAGTTTTCCGGTGTTTTCACTGGATAATACCAAAGTGGAAGTGGTTCAGTCACTGGCCAAATGGAAGCGGCTAAAGCTTGCCCAGCTTAACGGAGAAAAATTAAGGGGCATCTATGCCGACATGAACGCATTAAGGCCCGATGAGGAACTGGGAAACATTCATTCTGTTTATGTTGATCAGTGGGACTGGGAAAAAGTGATCAGTGCCGGGGAGAGAAACCTGGATACCCTGAAAGAGACTGTCGAGAAAATCTACGAAGCCATCCGTTTTATTGAAGAGGATGTCAACTGGCAGATCACGGGTCTGGAACCTTTCCTGCCAAAGGATATCAAATTCATCCATGCAGAAGAGCTTCGTCAGAAATATCCGGATAAATCGCCCGGCGAGAGAGAAAATCTCATCACAAAAGAGCACGGGGCCGTATTTGTTATCGGAATCGGCCACAAGCTTGGGGATGGTCAGCCTCACGACGGACGTGCACCTGACTACGACGACTGGTCCACTCCAACAGAAAACGGGAACAGGGGATTAAACGGTGACATCCTGGTCTGGAACCCGGTACTGGAACAGGCATTTGAAATATCGTCCATGGGCATCCGGGTTGATAAGAAAGCCTTGCTTGAACAGTTAAAAATATCCGGTACAGAAGACCGCAAGGAACTATACTTTCACAGCAAACTGCTTAATGATGAGCTTCCTTTAACTATGGGTGGCGGCATTGGCCAGTCGAGGCTGTGTATGCTTTATCTCAGAAAAGCGCACATCGGCGAAGTTCAGGCTTGTGTATGGCCGGATGAGATGCGGGAAGAATGCGAGAAGAACAACATCAAATTACTTTAACCATTTAATTCAAAAAAAATGTGTGGTTTTGCAGTTTACACAGGTTCAGACAAAAGGACCCGCCTCGATATTGCGGGCGAGTTTCAGAAACTCAAATACCGGGGTAAGAAGAAAAAAATTTAATATATTTAGAGGTTTTATATAATAGGATCCCAAAATTTAATGATTATGCTTAAACAACAATGCATCAAAATAACACGCTCAATCAGAAAAATTTTTCTGATTGTGTTACCAGGGTTAACTTTAATCCTGGCGGGTACCGGCTGCAAACAGGAAGACAACCGGATAATGACCGTTACTGGTCCCATACAGGCTGATGAGATGGGAGTAACCCTGGAGCACGAACACATTATGGTGGATTTTATCGGCGCAGATAGTACGGGCTATCACCGGTGGGACAGAAAAGAAGTAGTCAGCACAGTTTTACCGCATATCAGGGAAGTCAAAAAGAAAGGGTTGAATACCCTGATGGAATGCACTCCTGCTTATCTGGGGCGGGATCCGCGTCTGCTGAAAACCATCTCCCAAAAAACCGGTGTTCAGATCCTCACCAATACAGGTTATTATGGAGCGGTGAATGAAAAATTCCTGCCGCAACACACCTATGAAGAAACGGCTGATCAACTGGCCGAACGATGGACCAACGAATGGGAAAACGGAATTGAGGATACTGATATCAAACCAGGATTCATTAAGATATCCGTGGGTCCTGACAGCACGCTTTCCAATATCCACGAAAAACTGGTCAGAGCTGCCGCAAGAACCCATCTGGAAACCGGTCTTACCATCGCATCTCATACTGGTCCTGAGGCTCCGGCATTTGCACAGCTTAGAGTACTGGAGGAAGAAGGCGTTTCACCGGGAGCCTTTATTTGGGTACATGCCCAGAACGGGAATTCGCAGGCCCATATAAAAGCTGCCCGAAAAGGGGCATGGGTCTCGCTTGACGGAGTGAATAAAAAAGAATCGGTTATAAACCAGTATGTTAGCATGCTTACCAATTTAGAGGAAAACAATCTGCTGGACCGGGTACTGATATCCCATGATGCCGGATGGTATAGTCCGGGCGAACCTAAAGGAGGCGATTTCAGGCCGTATACGGCCATATTTGATCATTTAATGCCGGCGCTTAAAAAGAAAGGATTTTCACAGGAAGATATCGATCAGCTTCTAAAAGTCAATCCAGGAAGGGCTTTCAGTATAAAAATCAAAGAATAAAAACAAGTTTGGAAAGAAGAAATTAAAATAGAGACATAGCAGTTATTTCAGAAGCTTAAAATAAATAAAAAATGATATTATAATTTCCATTCAATGAATGAAAAATCGGAGCCCATGGCAAAATAAACATTATTTAGAATGAATTTAAACCAAAAGTTTTGTATATTAGTGCTAATTCGTTCGCTAAGAAAAAAGTTCATTGACGGCTCTGTAATGTGTATAATATCAATCTTTTAACATTGTTTATACCATAAAAAGCATTGAAATTTCTATATATTTGTGATTGTTTTTATAACACTTAAAACCATTTAATTATGAGTGAAAAAAATCAAAATTCTAAACTTACCAGAAGGGCGTTCTTAAAGAATTCCGCCGCTGCCGCAGCTGGATTGACTATTATTCCCAGCACCGCTGTCAGTGGATTGGGACATAAAGCCCCGAGCGACAAGCTCAATATCGCTGGTGTTGGAGTTGGTGGAATGGGAGGTGCCAATATTGACAATGTTTCCAGTGAGAACATCGTGGCACTTTGCGACGTTGACTGGAAGTATGCCAAAGAAACCTTCGAAAAGTACCCCAAAGCCGAGAAGTACTATGACTGGCGAAAGATGTTCGATGAGATGGGGAGCCAGATCGATGCGGTCATCGTAGGTACTCCGGACCATACGCATGCCATTGTCGCCATCGAGGCCATGAAGCGTGGGATGCATGTTTACGTGCAAAAGCCTCTGACCCAAACTGTATGGGAATCCCGTGCACTGACAAAAATTGCCAATAAGTATGGTGTAGTTACCCAGATGGGAAACCAGGGTAATTCCGGCGAAGGCATCCGTCAGACTTGTGAATGGATATGGGATGGAGCCATTGGTGATATTAAAGAAGTCCATGCCTGGACCAACCGTCCGATATGGCCTCAGGGTCTGGAAAAACCCAAAAAAAGCATGGAAGTTCCCGATCATCTGAAGTGGGATCTGTTTATTGGTCCGGCAGAATACTATGAATACAACAATGTGTATCATCCATGGAACTGGCGTGGCTGGTGGAATTTCGGCACAGGAGCCCTCGGAGATATGGCCTGCCATATTCTGGACCCGGTATTTAAAGCACTGAAACTTTCCTATCCAAGCAAGGTAGAAGCTTCCTCTTCCCAGTTCAACACGGTAAGTCCGCCGGAAGCTGAAATCGCACGTTACACATTCCCCGCGCGAGGCAACATGCCGAAAGTAAACATGCCTGAAGTTAAAGTTAACTGGTACGACGGAGGACTGCTTCCCGATCGTCCGCCTGAACTTCCCGAAGGAGAAATCATGGGCAGAGACGGTGGCGGAGGTACCCTATTTATAGGTACCAAAGGCAAACTGATGACCGGAGTTTACGCCCGTCATCCATTCCTGCTGCCCCTTGACTATGACAGGGAATATAAAAGACCACCCAAAACCCTCAGAAGGGTTGAAGGTGGTGCCGGCGGCCATGAAATGGACTGGGTAAGAGCATGTAAAGAAAGTCCAGGAAACAGGACCATGCCTAGCTCCAACTTTGACTATGCCGGTCCGCTGAACGAGATGGTAGTTATGGGCGTTGTGGCAAACCGTCTGCAAAGTCTCAGACGCGAGTTGCACTGGGATGGTAAGAACATGGAGTTCACCAACATTGATGACGACGACGAGCTTCGTGTAGTTGAAAGCGACGATTTCAGAGTTGTACAGGGTGACCCACGTTTCGATACCAAATATAAAACGTTCAACGCCAAGCAGGCAGCTCAGGAATATATCAAACGACCATACAGAGATGGATGGAAGCTTGATATAGATATTGACATATAATTAGGAAAATCAGGGCTCTGGTCTCTTACGGCCAGGTCCTTTTTCAATATAATCAGAAACCAATAAATTCAAGCGTTATGAAAAGGATAAAAACAATAATTCCTGCTATGCTTACTTTGGCCTTGCTACTTTCAGCATTTAACGGATGTAAACAGGGCGCAAAAAAAGAGGAAGGAGAAAAACAAGTGATGAATCAGCTAACAGAAAAAGAAAAGGAAGAAGGCTGGAAACTGTTGTTCGATGGGGAAACCCCGGAAGGCTGGAGAAATTACAACAAGGAGACTTTCCCCGACAGCGGATGGGTTATTGAAGATGGTACCATTCGGTGTATCGGATCCGGACATGGTGAAGCCGGCGGTGCAGGAGGCGATATCGTGTATGATCAAAAATTCAAGGATTTCCGTTTAAAATTCGAATGGAAAATTTCGGAAGGCGGCAACAGCGGAGTATTCTATCTGGCCAAAGAAATTCCGGATGAACCCATCTGGAAGTCCTCTCCTGAATTTCAAATTCTGGACAACGAAAATCACCCCGATGCCGAGTTGGGCGAAAACGGAAACCGTAAAGCAGCTTCCCTTTATGACCTGATTCCGGCAGAGCCTCAAAACACCAAACCATGGGGAGAATGGAACCAGGCAGAAATCATGGTTTATCAGGGCACTGTTGTGCACAGACAAAATGGTGAGGATGTTGTTGAATATCATCTGGGTACCGACGACTGGAAAGAGATGATTGAAAACAGCAAGTTCAGCGATTTTGAAGAATTCGGCAAATACCGTGAAGGCTATATTGGTCTTCAGGACCACGGAAATGATGTGTGGTACCGGAATATCAAGATCAAAGAACTTTAAATACCACTTATCTCATTAAAAATTCCTGCATTCTCGATATTCGATACAGGAAGAAAGAATGCAGGAATTTTTTCTTATAAAATATAGAAGCACTTCATTAAATAAATAATTTATGGCAGGTGACAGAAGAAAATTTTTGAAGGATTTGGCGACAGCCTCC
>CAYNPZ010000257.1:0-3752 GCA_964399175.1 uncultured Bacteroidales bacterium
CTCCAATGTGGAGGGATAGTCTGAATTTATTTAAAATCTTCCTCCAATGTGGAGGAATAGTTTGCATGTGTTTAAAAACCTTCTTCCCTTGTGGAGGAATAGCATTCATATCTAAAAAATCTTCCTCCCGTGGGGAGCTAAAGTACTTACATATTCAAAGGCTTTCTACCCGGGAGAAGGAATGGTATACATATACGTTAAACCTCTCCTGCCCGCGGGAGGAAGCATTAAACATAAAGAAATAACCTTTCTGCCGATGGGAAGAACAAAAAATACACATGAAGTGACCCTGCCGTTAGTAATCGTCATCCGCCAACGGGACAAGCTTTATTGTCTGTCATTTGTGGTCATTCAATTGTATTGGCAGGGCGTAAGTCGCATGCGTAGCGACGGCACAATTTATTCCATATTTATCATCCTCCTAAAACCTTCGCTTATTCAACTTCGATGGTGAATGTTGCTGGACTGAGAACGGGCGAAGTATAAATGAAAATTCGTACGGCTTGTTTTCAACCCGGTAATAACGGGCATCCACACCTGAAATGTCATGGTCCAGGTCGAGGTTCACATGATCCTGCTCTATCAGCTCATGGGTATAGTTGGCCGTGGTAAGGTTGTCCGAATCATACCGGCTGACACTCAAGTTAAATACCGAATCTCCCGACACGAACAATCCGTTGCCATTCCTGTCGGTAAGGGAGCTCCAGCGCACGTCCGCTTTGTTGCCATGTTCCTGGGGCACGATGAACGGGTAATACTGATCCTGAACGCTGCCCGACCAAACACCCATCCGGGCAGCGGTTTTCCGCTTCGGATAGGTTTCAACGGGCCCTCTGCCGTACCATGAAAAATGATCGTACCTATCCTTCAATAGCATGTTCACACCCATTTTTGGCAGGGTTTCCGGTAGGTCTCCCTGTGGCGTAACCTGTACATCCATTTTCATATCGCCGCTGCCCATGATGGTATAACTGTAGATGCATTCAAAATGACCGCGATGGGGTGTAGAAGACATTTCTTCCACCTGTAGTATAACTGAACGGTCGGATGTACTGGTTACAGACACATCTTCAATGCTGTACTCCAGGGAATCCAGGCCCACGTTGTCCCATTCCTCCGGCGGTGTCTTGTTGGACCAGTTGTTCAGTATCCTGGCCCATACATCCAGCTCGGGTCCGCGTTCCAGCATTTCCTTGCCGCCGAATTGAATGGAGGTTAACCCTTTGTCATTGCTAAAGGTATATGAAAATTGATCTCCCTCTATTAAATAGCTGTCGTCCTGCTCCGTGAAACTCAGCCGGGCCATCTGTCCCTTGTTAATCAAGGGAGCCTTGCCTGTTTCAAAAGGCACCTCAAACTGTTCCCAGGCTACCCGATGTCCTTTTTCTGCCCAAAGGGTAGGTTCTGTCAAATGAAAGTCAACATTCAGCCAGTACTCGGTTCCCGGTTCGGTATCCGGTGGATCTAACGGAAGAGAAACGGTTTTGGATTCTCCGGCCGGAATGGAGAGATCCAGTTTACCCTGCTGAAGGGTTTGTCCGTCGGCCACCAGTTCCCATTTTGTTTCCAGGTGCTTCAGGCAGGTAAAATTGTAGTTATTCTGAATCCTTACCACTCCTTTATTCAGATCTACCGGATATACCTTCACCGGCTCGCCGGTTTTCTTCACCTGCCAGATCCCGGGCTGGGGTGTACGGTCGGAGTTGAGGATGCCATTGGCACAAAAAGGGCTGCTTCCATAGTCGTAATAAGTCACACCCTTCTCTGTTTTCCGTTTGATGCCCTGGTTGACCCAGTCCCAGATGGCTCCGCCGATCATCCGGTCGTTGCGGTTCATGATATCCCAGAAACCCTGGAAGTTCGACAGTGCATTGCCCATGGCATGGGCATACTCATCCAGGAAGGAAGGTCGGAGATCATTGTATTTACTGATATTACGCACTTCATTGGGATCGGGATACCTGGGTCCGGTTATCTCTTCATACTCCGGATCCCTTAACTCATCTTTGGGAGGAAAGGACTCTTTATCAATATTTTCCCCGTACATCCACAAACGCCCCGATGGATCCAGGGGTCTGCTTTCGTCCATAAGGGCTTCCACATTATCACCAAAGCCTCCCTCGTTGCCGGCGCTCCAGAATACGATGCACGGGTGGTTCTCATCCCTGGCAACCATACGGCGACCCCGGTCAACAAATGCTTCTCGCCATTCCGGATCTCCGGCAAGCTCATCGGGTGTTGCTTCCTGGTTGGCCTCATCCACCACATACATGCCGTATTCATCCGCCAGATCAAGAAACTCCGGGTCCGGGGGATAGTGTGAAGTACGGACCATATTGATGTTGAATTGTTTCAGAAGGCGCAGGTCTTTCTTCATCACCTCAGTCGTCAGAGCCTGCCCCTGCACCGGATGCCAGGAATGCCGGTTCACACCGTTGAATTTTATCTTCTTCCCATTAACCAGCATGGCGCCGTTCGCTACTTCCACTTCTCTGAATCCAACGGTTTCAGAAACTGCTTCCAGTACGTTTCCATCTGCATCCGTCAGTTCCAGCGCCAATGTATACAGATGGGGCTGTTCGGCGCTCCATTTCTTCGGATTGGAGATTTTCTGCTTCATGGCAATCTGCTGTAACTGTCCCTTTCTCAACCGGGTGACATCTGAAGTAAGTGGGGTAGAAAGCACCTTGTTCCCGGCTGGATCGAACAAACGGGCCCGAAGCCTGCACTCTCCGGAACGGGCCATTGTGTTTTTTACCGTAGCCTGAAAACTCAGGATGGCATCCCTGTACATCTCAGCCAGTTCTGTATGGACAGTCAGATCCTGAATGTGAATATTTGAAGGCGAATAAAGATACACATCCCGGTAAATGCCACTTAATCGCTGCATGTCCTGGTCTTCCAAATAGGTGCCGTCGGAATACCGGAATACTTTTACTGCAATGGTATTGTCCCCTTCCTGTAAATATTCCGTAACATCAAATTCAGCAGATGTCATGGATCCCTGGTTATAGCCTATCTTTTCCCCATTGATCCAAACATAGAATGCCGACTTCACCGATTCAAAATGGAGGAATACGGGTCGATCGTTCCAGTTTCCCGGTACCGTAAAATTCCTCACATAGCAACCTACCGGGTTGTAATCATCCGGTACATCAGGCGGGGAATGATCTTCAAATGCAGGAGGATTCCCCCATCCGACATACATGGCTTTGCCATAGCCTTTCATCTGCCAGTTGGATGGAACTTCCAGGTCGTCCCAGTCACTGACATTGTAACCGCTCTGATAAAAGCTGGTCGGGGCTTCTTCGGGGGTTTCCGACCAGTTGAATTTCCAGGTGCCGTTCAATGAGGTATAAAAGGATGATGACTGCTCCTCTTTATTAACTGCTGCTTCAACCGTTTGGAAAGGGATCAGCGGCACATGGGGTTCCAGTTGATTTCGCTCAAGCACTGCTGGATTTTCCCAGTCGTTTTGCTGGGCCAAGGATGCTGTGCCCATGAGCAAAACAGTTGCTAATGTGATTATCAGTTGTTTCATTAGTGTTTTTTATTTGTTAAACCGTTTGCTTATCGTGTTGTATCCAACCGCAGCTTTAGCTGCAAACAAATTTATCATAACCTGATGGTATCGTTCTTAAAGTTAAGCAATTTAACTTTTTTGAACCAAATAACTTTTATGATCGGCCCAAAGAAAGGTTTACCAAATTTTAGAATTTTAATTGCAGCAAGACTTTGCTAACAAAACAAAA
>CAYNPZ010000257.1:3852-5333 GCA_964399175.1 uncultured Bacteroidales bacterium
TATTGAAAAACCCGGCTTTTCGCTTCATTATTTTTCGCAAAAAGCCGGTTTTTCTAATGCGGGCTATCATTCAAAACATTTCCCGTTTAAAATCAGCTATAAAGCACATCCCCGCCTTTGCCCAGGGCTACCAGCGATTGGAAGTTTTTCAACTCTTCCTGTACGGATGGGTTGGTGAGATCAATGGTTTTCTTCTGTTCGGCAGCCATATAAGCGGCCTGAACCAGCCGGGTAATTTTCAGCCCGTATTCCCAATCCAGCAGAGGTTTCCGGCCGTTCAGAAAAGCATTCACCGAGTCCCGCATTTCATCCACATACCCATACAAATCTGCTTCATTGGGCTGGACTGCCATGAGGCCTCTTGAGGCGGTGGCTTTCTCCAGGGCCATTTCTGAATCGGCTACTGCCTCTGCCGCTGCATCGCCAATGAACACTTCCAGGGGTGAACGAAGGGAATCCATCTCAAAGGTATAGCCGGGTCCCAGGCCTTCCATCAGCAGGCGCAGGCCAAGCTTGTCATACATCCAGGAGTTGGAAAACTGGCCCTTCACCAGCTGACCGGTTTCCGGATTGCGAAAAGTGATCACCCCGGTGCAAAAATCATCAGCGGGAACTTTGCTGTAGTCCACACCGGTTTTCTCCAACAGCTGTTTGCGGTATTTCGGCTGTCCCCATTTCAGCAGGGAAATGTCACAGGAGATGGAAACCGGCTCCAGGAAATCCACGGGTTTGCCAAAGGGGGTGAGCACATACCAGGACACTGCAATACTGTGGCAGCCCATATCGGCAAGCACACCACCTCCCTGGCGGGTGGGATCCCAGAACCAGGCGCCGTGCGGGCCGCCGTGTTCCTCGGAGCTCCGGGCAAGGGAGATCGGGCCCATGGCCTGCTGGGTGGGCTGTAGCTGCGAGAGGGCGTTTTGAATAGAGCGCATGTGGATCTGATTCTCATGGTAAGCGGTGGCAAGACCGGCTTCACCGGCCAGATCCACCAGCCGCTGGGCCTCATCTACGGTACGGCCGAGGGGTTTGTCGCAAATGATACCCTTTAGCTCAGCCCCTGCCTTTACGGCCTCAACTATCTCTTCCATAATCTCGATCCTTACATCATTGGGTACCTGCATGGCAACGGCATCGCAGTTGTTGCACAGCTCTTTAATGCTGTTATACACCTTGCAATCTCCCACACCCTGATCGCGGGCATATCGCTGCAGCTCCTCAGCTCCTTCCACGGAATAAACACCAACCAGTTCTGCATTGTGGATCTGGGTCAGTCCACGGGTCTGGAACCGGGAAATGAAACCGGCACCGATAAAACCAAGTTTTAAGGTTTGCATAAATTCTTCCTCCTTATTGTTTATTTATAGTTTTTAATTTCTTTGTTCTGAAAGCAGTTCTGCATATCTTAAAAAATCAACCGGTTTGAGGCTTTGGCTTTTTACCAATGAAGAAAGCAATCACAAAAAGAACGCCGGCCATCA
>CAYNPZ010000258.1:0-5332 GCA_964399175.1 uncultured Bacteroidales bacterium
GGCATGAAAAACGAGCGTAACGCAGCCAGCGGATATTATAGACAGACTCTAATTATATATGGTCCAAAGGATCCGCTTAATTGATTATCTCTCTTGGAATATCCAATGGCAGACGGGCCAGAAGCTCATAGTTCAACTGGTTGTTAAAATCCGCAAAAGAGGAAAGGGTTATGGTTACCCCATCCTGATCGCCTATGAGCACGACCTCATCGCCCTTTCTTACATCGGTTACCTGGGTAACATCTACAATAAGCATATTCATATTGACAATGCCAATGACAGGAACACGATGTCCGTGAATAAGCACCCTCCCCTGGTTACTGAGTGAACGGCTGTATCCATGTGCATAACCCACCGGTATGATGGCAATGGTTTTTTCCTCCTGTGCCATATAATGGGTTCCATAGCTGACAAATTCCCCTTCTTTGACATTTTTGATGGTCATTATCTGGCTTTTCCAGTTCAGCACCCTTTGTAGAACCTCTGATTTCTCCATTCTTTTGTGAACAAAATGAATGAAGGTCTCGGGACTGGGCCAGAATCCATATTGCAATATACCCACCCGCACCATATCCATACGGGTTCTGGGATAAGTGACTGCAGCTGCAGAACAGGCGGTATGCCTGAGCTCCGGAGTTATACCCCGGTTGGTTATCCATTTATAAACACGGTTGTATTTTTTTATCTGGCGCTGAACCCTGACATGATTGGCAATACTTTCCGCACCGGCATAATGGGTACACAAGCCTCTCACATAAAAATATTCCGGGTTATTGTTAATAAGCTTAACCACTTTATGCAGGGCTTTCTGACTAAAACCGGTACGATTCATTCCTGTTTCCACTTCAATATGGATAATGGCTTTGGTATTGAATCGTTTGGCCAGTTCAAGCGCTTCCTCCAGTTTCTCCTGCTCAAAAACAAAAAACTCCACCCCGTTTTTCACAGCCCATTCAAGCTCTTCCTGGTTCATCGGGCCCATGACCATAATGTCTGAATCCTCCTGTTTAACCTGGTACACCCTTTTCGCCTCATCACCGCTAAAAACAGCAAAATGATCAATACCCGCCGATTCGGCAATAGGAACAAACTGTTCAATACCATGTCCGTAAGCATTGGCCTTAATCACCGATGAAATTTTAATATCCCTTCCCAGGTATTCTTTTAAAAAGTTCAGATTATGAATCAATGCAGAGCGATTAATTTCAATTACCGATGTTGCAGCCATATTATCTTCTGTTTGTCATTTTAAATATTGCCTGTAGATTTCAAAGTAGATTCCAATGCCTTTATCCAAAATATTTTCGGGAAAATCATAATCCGGATTGTGGAGCTGGGTGTGATCCTCACCTGCCCCGAGCCCAAAAAGCACTCCGGGATATTGCAGTGTAAAGTTGGAAAAATCTTCGGACCATCGCAATGGTTCCTTTATATGAATGGTTTGAAAATTTCCCCGCTCCGCTGCCTGTTCAAGGGTTTGCAATACTTTCCTGTTGTTTATAGTAGCAGGGAATTCTTCGGTCCAGTCAATTTCCGATTTCAGATTGTTTCGGGATGCATGTGATTTAACCAGCTCTATGGATTTATTCGTTAACCCGGTCATATCCCTGTTTGAATATGTTCTCAGGGTAGCCATTACTTCGGCATATCCGGGGGTAGTGCCAAAGGCAACTTCACCGAGTTTAGAGTGAATTATCGTAACAAGTGTAAAATCCTCAAAAGAATCGCTCCGGGGCAGAAAGGTCAGTTCCCTGACAATATCGGACATGGCCAATGCGGGGCTGTTCCCGTTTTCGGGCTCACCTGCATGGGAAGTTCTTCCGTGCAGGCGGTTGATCATCCCTTTTGAGGCAGCAGCAAAAACACCATCCTTTAAAACCAGTGAACCCTCCGGATAGCCGGGGAGGTTATGCAGGGCAAAAACAAAATCAGGCTGAATTTCCCTAAATTTCTCGTCCTCCAGTACATTCAGGGCTCCCTGGCCGTTTTCTTCGGAAGGTTGAAAAAGCAGTATAACCCGTCCTTTTCCGGGCGGATCATTGGAAATGGCTTCGGCAACTCCAAGCATAATTGCCATATGACCATCATGCCCGCACTTATGAGCCACACCTTCATCGGAAGATTTATATTCAAACCGATTGGTTTCTCTAATGGGCAGGGCATCCATATCGCAGCGAAACAAAACAGATGGTCCTTCATATTTGCCATTAAATACCACTGCCAGACCGTTTCCACCCAAATTCTCAACAAGTTCATCCGGGTTATAACCCATTAAAACCTGTTTGAGCAATCGGGCGGTATTATATTCGCTGCCTGATAATTCAGGAAACCTGTGGAGTTTTCGTCTGAGCTCAATGAGCCTGGTTCTGTTGTATTTCATCCAAGTGTATAATAAATTCTAAAAAACCCTTACTGGAGGTACGTCCTTCCGGAGCTATTGTTCGATATTGTGAAATTTTATCATTCCGGATGTTGTGTTTGGAAGGTCACAAGGAAATACCGAACCCTATCAATCAGCGACCAAATAGTTTCTGCCCAACAAATTCAATAACCATTTGCAGCCATTAGGAAAAATTTCTGAATCCGGCCTACAATTTGTCTTCCACGGTTATAACCGGAGAAGCATCTACATCATCAATGCCGAGATAGTCAATAATCAAATCAAGCGCCTGGTTGATATCGTTTGTATGGTTATGGGGAACGTCTTCCAGCCTTTGGGTTAATTTTTCGTGCAGAAGAAGAGGAGTTTTATTAAGCAATTCGGACCCCTTTGAAGTCATTACTATATGCGTCCTCCGCTTGTCCGCCCTTTTGGGAAGCCGTGCAATATACCCTCTTTTCTCCAGCCGGTTAATAATACCGGAAACGGTACTGGAGTTCAAGCTCAAATAATCCCGCAACTCTTTTTGAGTTGCCTGATAATTCTCCGCACGGTTCAGATATTCCAGACACAGGATCTGCGGAATGCTAATGCCGTATTCTTTCTGAACTTTCTTGGATTCCAGATTAATGGACCTAACGATCTTTCTTATCTTCAACAAAATCTCATTTGCGTTGGCTTCCATTGCTATTGCTATTAACAGTTTTTTAGCTTTGTAAAATTAAACATTTTTTAAAACTTTAAAAAATGTTCTACAAAACTTATTTATTCCACCTTTGTGAATAAAAAATTATTTTGGGATATTTGCCCCACAATTCTGGAAGCGCATGAAAAAAGACCTTATTGCTGCATACATAAGTGTTATTATGGCTATGACATTCTGGAGCCTTACTTATGTATGGTATAAAATGGTTTTTGAATTTTATGAGCCCATTACCACCGTTCTTTTACGCCTGGTACTGTCCTCCATCATCCTTGTTATTCTCATGCTTCCCCTTAATCAGCTACAGAAAATACAACTAAAAGATTTCAAATACTTTGTCCTTGTTACCCTTTTCCAACCCTTCCTATATTTTCTGTGCGAAAGTTTCGGTGTTAAATTTGTTTCTTCCACCTTATCTGCTGTGATCATTTCCACCATTCCCCTGTTTAGTCCTTTTGCAACAGCCTATTTTTACAATGAACGCGTGATGAAATTCAATATTATTGGGATTGTGATTTCCATTATAGGAGTGGCCCTGGTAATCTTTGAACGGGATGAAAACGTCTCGGCAACACCTTTGGGGATATTATTGTTGTTTCTGGCAGTGGCCGCGGGAATCGGGTACAGCATTGTTGTCAAAAAGCTGTCCGGAAAATACAATTCCATCAGCATTGTCACCTATCACAACATTATCGGAATTTTCTTCTTCCTGCCTCTTTTTCTCCTCTTTGAATACAATAACTTCATCTCTACAGGTTATGCTCAAAAAGCGGTGGTGCCACTCCTAGAACTTGCGGTATTCGGATCTTCCTTTGCATTTATCTTTTTTACCTACTCTATAAAAAAGATAGGGGTTACCAAATCAAACGCCTTCACGAATGCAATTCCTGTATTAACAGCGATATTTGCATTCTTTATGCTTGGAGAGTCTTTAACGGTAATTAAAATGACAGGAATCGGGCTTGTGATTAGTGGCTTATTTATGTCTCAAGTCAAAAGAATGCCAAAATTAAGAAAAGGAAGAATATACATCCGGCCAAATGAATAGTAAAGAAAAGGAGAAATTAAAACAAAAAGCTGCTCAGGCTGAAAAAGAAAACAGAGCCTTTCTTAAGAAGCTCAGGAAAAAGAAAAACCTGAAGCCCGATCGTGTTCTGTACAAATTACATGAAGAAGCCTTTGCCCTTTTTGATTGCCTGGAATGTGCCAATTGCTGCCGCACGATAAGCCCCATAATATATGAAAAAGATATCGACCGCATTGCCCGGTATCTTAAAATGAAACCTTCCAGGGTGACTGAACAATATTTTCAAAAAGACGAAGAAGGGGATTTTGTATTCAGAACCACTCCCTGTCCCTTTCTTATGCCTGATAATTACTGCTCGGTTTATGAGGCCAGGCCGAAATCATGCCGGGATTATCCCCATACCAACCAAATGGAATTTATCAGGAACTACCAGGTAACCATCAAAAACATCTATATCTGCCCCATCGCATTCTATGTGATGGAAAAATTAAAAAAACCCGGGGCGTCTTTTACAGAGCTCCGGGCTCTACTCATGGTATGACTGACAAACAAGAAAACAACTGGTTTCGAAAAACTAACTGCCGGTCTTATTCCACTTCTGCCTCCGGTGTTTCGTCTTCGGGTTCGCCCCTGAGGTATTTGAAGGTAGCCCCATAGCTCCGCATAATACGCCTTTGGCTGGGTTCGTCCATTTTTCTCAGGAAAAAGCGCAGTTCATTCATCACATCTGAGATCAGCTCATCAGCGCGGGCACGCATCTTTTCAATACCTTCCTGTGCCTGGTCATAGCTGCGATCGGCCTCGGCCAGCTCGTCACGCTCTTTTAATGCCTTTTCCCATGCTTCTTTCAGTTCTTCCCGGGTGGGTTCCATTACCGGGGGATAACCTGCCTTTTCAGCCTTTTCAGCTCCTTCTACCATCTTGGAAGCAAGTGTATACCATTGCTCGTAAGTAGTAGGATTGGGTGACTTTCCATCCAGGGGCAACTCGTAATAGGTCAGCATCTGGGCAGGAAGATCAAGCCGGTTCACCTTTCTCCTTGCAGACTCCCATGTATCCTGCATACATGTTTTCATGAAATCAAAAGCCCGCGAACTTTCCTGATATTCTGAGGATCGGGTGCTTTTATAATCGCTGATCGCCTTAAGTTTCTCTCCGAATTGATCTACAAACTCCACAATATTATTGCGGGTGTCTTCAGTGAGATAAAAATTACCGGCTT
>CAYNPZ010000259.1:0-2850 GCA_964399175.1 uncultured Bacteroidales bacterium
CCATGCGCAAGGGCGATTACAAGCTAGTTGTATGGTATGAAGAGCTCCTTATGGATACCTCTGATCCCTATGAGCTTTATAACGTGAGCCAGGATAAGGGCGAGACCGTGGACCTGAAAGATGAGCTTCCCGATAAAGCCCGTGAGATGATAAAGGATTTTGAAGAATGGCAGGAGGAAGTGGATGCTCAAATGCCTAAAGTGAGGTAGCTCAACTAATTAATGTTTAAATATTTAGGATTTCATCATGCTAAATTTAAAACCTAGAAATTATATTAAGAATCTGATCGCGGGAGTGATTACTCTTATCATGCATGGAGTGGTATCTGCTGCGGTGGGCAAACCCCCTGAACAGGAAAAACCCAATATTTTGTATATTTTCACAGATGATCAAAGCATCAGAAGTGTCAGTTGTTACCCTGAAGCGCATGAGTGGGTAAGAACCCCCAATATAGACGAGCTTGCCAGAGAAGGGGTAAGGTTTACTTACAGTTATACCGGTGCCTGGTCTATGCCTTCGAGGGCTACAGCACTCACTGGTTTACTTCAGCACGGGATAGAGAGCATGCGCATGCTTGATGATTATCCCAACAGCACTTACGATCCTGAAAAGAGTCCTTTCTGGCCGGAATTATTCCGCAAAAACGGATATTTTACAGGTATGATTGGTAAGTGGCATACGGGTGATGACGCTGGCCATGGTAGGGTATGGGATTACTCTGCTGTCTGGGATCATACCCAACCGGATATCTATGGTGGGTATTACACGGATCAGAAGATCAGTTTTAACGGGGGTACCCCCGAGGCGGTTGGAGGCTATTCAACTGATAACTATACCCGCTGGGCTGTTGATTTTATAGACAAACATGCCGGACAACAAGATAAGCCATGGTATCTGTGGTTATGTTATGACGCTGTTCATTCACCTTATACCCCTGCGGACCGGCATAAGGATGATTACAGGGATGTTTCCTCCGTTCCGGTTCCTGAAGATATTTTCCCGCCCCGGCCCACCAAACCGACTTATATGCAGGACTACAGTGTGTGGGAGAAAGGAAAAGACGGTGAACCTGTGGGTTTGGATTCTACAGTGAGAAGATACAACAGGGCTGTGCGCGCCTTGGATGAAGGAGTAGGACAGGTTATGGAGGTTCTTAAAAAAACCGGGCAGCTTAATAATACGTTGGTTGTGTTTACTTCGGATCAGGGGTTCGCATGGGGCCAACACGGTTTTAAGTGGAAATATGCTCCCTATGATGCGAATCTCCGGGCACCGCTGATTTTTCGTCTTCCCGGTATGGTGGCTGAAAACAAGGTATGCAAACATCCCGTGAGTGGCCAGGATCTGATTCCAACTTTCTTCTCTATAGCAGATATACCGCTACCATGGAAAATGCACGGACATGACCTCACTCCTCTCTTAAAGAACCCTGATGCAGAATGGGAACATCCTGTTTTAATGGAAAATATCAAGTGGTATTATGGAAGCGATACAGATCGGGAGGTTTATCCGCGCTGGAGTGGGGTTCCGTGCTGGGTATCTCTGCGAAAAGGCAAATATAAATATATCAGGACATTGGAAGACAACGAAATAGAAGAATTGTATAATCTTGAGAAGGATCCCAAAGAACTGGTTAATCTTGCCCTTAAGCCCGAGTACCGGAAAATTCTTCACTACTTTCGTAAACAACTGATCAGTGAACTAAAAAGGACCAATGCGGGGATGGTTGACAATCTGCCGGATGTTAAAGAATTACCCCAGCCAGATTCCAGTGTAAATATGAAAACTTTGAAGAAACAATGATTGGGGTGAACTTCTTCAAATAAATATATTGAAAATCATGAAAAAATAGAGTTATTATGAAGAGATTGACATTGTTACTGATTTTTCTGATCTGTGAAATTCTATCATTCTCCGGGCTACCGTCTTATGCACAGGAACCGGATAAAAATTGGACCGGCTGGTATCGTCCTGCAGACCAACCCGTATTTACCACCCAATATGGCAACAATCATGATGCCATATTATTTGTGGAGCCTGAACTGGAATACCCCTATCATCTGATAGTCAGCCATGAACAATCGGGTGCCCATCTTTGGCGATCGAAGGATTTTTCATGGAACAATGCCTCGTGGGAGCTTGTTTCCGATCAATACAACATTGGCGGCCATTATGAATATGATGATGGCGTTAAAGTAGATGGAACGTATTATATTTTTGAAGCGGGGAAAGTATATACATACTCCGGATCTCTGGAGGAAGCCGATGGCAATTGGACTGTTGCAGGCAGTTTTCCTGCTGATAAGTGCGATGATCTTGGAGTATATTATGAGGATGGAGTCTTTCATATATTCGGAGAATTTGGCCATTTTCCCCACGGTCCCGATGGCACCAGTCTTTCACACTTTACTTCCACAACCGGTTTGGGAGAATGGAGGCTTGTAGACGAAAAACCCGTTGATCCCAATCCTGATGGAGGGAATCAGTATGGTGTAGGCGATCCGACAATTGCAAAAATTCATGGAACATATTATCTTTATTGCGACCGGGAATCAAAAGGAAGCCCTTATAAGGTGATCGGATGGAAATCCGATGATATAAACGAACCTTTCAGGTATATGGGAAAGGTGCTTAAGCCCAGGTCTGATCAAACGGACGATTGGGACAATCATCGCATCCAGGATGCTGATATTGGTTATATACCACAGCTCTCGAGATATGTTATGGTATGCAACATGAAAGATGTGGATGGGGATCCTGGAGCCTCTGAAGATGTTTTTAACAGCAGCCACTTGGGTGAAAATGAAACACGGGTGATTGGTTTCTTCTATTCTGAGGAAACGATTGAAA
>CAYNPZ010000259.1:2860-5294 GCA_964399175.1 uncultured Bacteroidales bacterium
GTGTTCCCGTAGGGCACAAAGGACCATGATATCATTCCAGGGCTGCAAAAATTTCTAATAAATAAGACCCAATGAGGTTTGCTTCAATAATAAGAATTTCTATTTTTATTATTGAAGATATTTTAGAATGATATGAAACACCAAAAAATAAATACTGATTATCAATAAATCCAGAATTCCTTTATGAAAATGAAATTGAACAATCCAAAACTATTAGGCCTCTCATTGGCAGGTATAACAGCGCTTTTTGGCGGTTGTAAGGAAAAAAGCCAAAATAACAATAATTCGTCTGACAATCCCAATATTGTTTTTATCATACCGGATGATTTGGGTTGGTCGGATGTAGGCTATCACGGTTCGGAGATTAAAACTCCCAATATTGATGAATTGGCTGAGTCAGGAATCCGGATGACTCACCACTATGTAATGCCCACCAGCACACCCACCCGTGTTGGTCTTATAACCGGTAAATACCCAAGCCGATATGGAGTGACGGGTCCTGATTACGGTGAGGTGATCGACAGAGGTGATACCACCTTGGCCACCCTCTTAAGTAATAATGGTTATTATACATCCATTTCAGGCAAATGGCATATGGGCTCTCCGCCTCATACGCCTTTGGAATATGGTTTTCATTCCTCTTATGGATATTTTGACGGGCAGATCGATCCATACACCCATAACTACAAAACGGAAAGAGCAGAAACCAGGAGGAGATCATGGCACCGCAATGATGAGTATTTGGACGAAGAAGGCCATGCAACGGACCTCATTACCGATGAAGCTGTACGGGTTATAAAAGAACATCAGGAGAAGCCCTTTTTTCTTTATGTAGCCTATAGTGTACCCCATTCTCCATTAAATGAGCCGGAAAAGTGGACCTCCATGTATGATGATATTGATTTTACGCATCCTTCGCGCAAGTGGTTTGCAGCTAGTGTAACCCATATGGATGCAGGCATTGGCCGCATCATTGATGCATTGGAACAAACAGGCCAGCGTAAAAATACACTGGTAGTTTTTGTCAGTGATAATGGCGGAGCAAAAAGCTGGCATAGTGACACCCAATATCAGGGCCGTTATGCCGATAAGCCCCATAAAGTGCTGGGCAATAATTATCCTTTGAGGGGCATGAAAGGAAGCCTTTATGAAGGGGGAATCCGTATTCCAGCTTTTGTCAACTGGCCGGGAAAACTTAAGAAGGGATCATTGGATATGCCCGTCCACATCACCGACTGGCTACCCACACTTTGTGGATTAGCAGGTTATGAACAGGATGCGGAGAATTTAAACCTGGATGGCGGGAATATTTGGCCGGTTATAGCCGGCCAGGAATCACCTCCTGAGGCCCGCCAGATGTATTGGAAGATATCAGAGACCTATGCTGTCAGGGAAGGACGCTGGAAGATGCTGGTGAATCGCAACACGGACAAGACAGAATTATACGATCTGGAAAATGATTTCCGTGAAACCAGCGACTTAAGTGAAGAACATCCTGAAAAGGTAGAGCATATGATGGAGCTGCTGGAAGACTTTAAGGAAGATGACAGATAGAGGTTAGCCTATATGTAACAAGACAGGCGCAAAGAATCTGTTGATATACCGGAATATTTTAAATTTTTAGAAATCAATAAATTTTATTATTATGATAAATCTTTTCGGTTCAAAACTATTAGGATTTTCTCTGGCCGGCTTAACAGCGCTCTTTTACAGTTGTGAGAGGGAAAGTGATAAAACTGTCAAGTCCCCGGAAAACCCAAATATTATATTTATCATGGCCGATGATATGGGCTACCATGACCTGGGATGTTACGGACAAACAAAGATACAGACTCCCCATATTGATTCTTTGGCTGCTCAGGGAACCCGTTTCATCCAGTGCTACGCTGGGTCAACCGTATCCGCCCCTGCCCGTAGTGTGTTGATGACCGGCCAACATACCGGACATACCCAGGTACGTGGTAATATGTGTGAAGTGGGAGGTATTCCCGTATGGGATAACGGCTCCCTGCAACGACGTCCGTTCCTCCGCCCTGTGGATACTACTGTGGCGGATGTGCTCAAACAAGCCGGGTATGTAACAGGTATTACCGGGAAATGGGGCCTGGGGGAAGCTAAAACCTCGGGGACTCCAAACCGTAGGGGTTTCGATGAGTGGTATGGTTACCTGAACCAGCGAAGAGCCCATACATATTATCCCCCTTACCAGTGGAGGAACGAAAAAAAGGTCATCCTTGAGGGCAATCAGGGGGATTCAAATGAACAATATTCTCACGACCTGCATACAGAATTTGCCCACAACTTCATTAAAAGACATAAAGATGCTTCTTTCTTTCTATATCTGGCCTATCAGATACCCCATTCCAGATATGAGATCCCCAGTTTAGAACCTTACGCGGATAAAGAATGGAGCCATGATGCTAAGGTCCATGCC
>CAYNPZ010000260.1:0-5293 GCA_964399175.1 uncultured Bacteroidales bacterium
ACTTCTTATATGACCAGCTCCCAGAATACCGTAGGCAATACATTTTACGGATCCAAAGGATATATGGTCAAAACTGTGGATAAATGGCAAACATTTATGGGCAAAGAAAAAGAGCCGGGAGAGACCGGAGGAGGACTGGGCAACCATTATAAAAATTTTGCAGACGCTGTCCGTGCAAACGACCGGTCAAACCTAAATGCTCCAATTGAAGAAGGCGTTTATTCGTGTGCCCTGATCCACCTGGCCAATATTTCTTACCGGGTGGGAAGAACCCTCTACTTTGATCCCGAGAGGATGCGGATTAAAGGAGATGAAGAAGCCAATAGCATGCTGACGAAGGAATACAGGGAACCTTATGTTGTTCCCAAGAAAGTGTAGGATTGATTGTATTGCTGATCATTTTATCCAAAGGGCTGGAGCAAAACTGATAATTTTGTATTTTCAGGTTTAGACATAGCCCTTTGGATATTAGGTTTTAACGGAGTAACTGGTTCGCATTAAATTTATATTATATGAAACCTGTATGCGGGAGCCTTCACAACAAAGACATAAATAAACATATGGCTTCCATAGTGATACAAGCATAATTTGTGAATTTAGCTTGTAAATTAATTAGAAATTCAAACCTTTAATGAACTGTTAACCGAATGAAAAAGAATACTTTTAACCGTCGGGATTTCATACGCTCAACGGGAGTTCTTGCCGGAGGATATTTTCTTCAGGGATTTAGCAACCTTACATTAAGAGTCACAAATACCTCTCAATATAAAGCTGCAGTTATAGGAAGAACCGGAGCAGGCAATTATGGTCATGGGTTGGATGCAGTGTTTAATAATGTTGATAACATCGATGTAGTAGCTGTAGCGGATGTAGATAAGGCCGGAGCCAGAAAGGCTGTCCGGCGTTCAGGAGCCGAAGCAATTTACACCGATTATCGGGAAATGCTCAGGAAAGAGAAGCCGGATTTGGTGTGTGTTGCCATGAGGCATCCGCAGTGGCATAAAGAAATAGCCCTTGAAGCCATTAAGGTTGGAGCACATCTGTACATTGAAAAACCCATGACTGAATATCCGGCTGAGGCTTATAGCATTGTCCAGGCAGCGGAAGAAAAAAAACTCAAGATCGGAGTGGCCCACCATCGCCGGTATATGAAAGAATTTCTAGGTTTAAAGAATTTGCTGGAGGATGGACTTATCGGAGAAATACTTGAAATCCGGTGTTATGGTAAGCAAGATCGCCGTGTAGGAGGGGAAGACCTGATTGTATTGGGAACTCATGGTCTTGATTATATGAGATATCTGCTTGGAGATCCAATCTGGTGTTCGGCCAGTGTGACAGTCAACGGTAAAGATATACAGCCTTCTGATGTTCAAAAAGGATACGAACCCTATTTGGTAGCCGGTGATACGGTACGGGCTCAATATGCTTTTCCCGGAAACATTCATGGATATTGGTCGTCGATAAAAACCGGTGATCAGTGGAATAACAGTGCCAGGGCACCACATGATCCTTTAGAGGACCGGCAAAAATGGGGGTTTGATATTTTTGGAACCAAAGGGATTGTCTATTACCGGTCCAATGACGAAATTAAAGTGCTCCGGACGCCTTATCCGGCTCCCGGAGTAGAGCATGTGGACTGGTATAAAGCCGAAATAGAAAAACTTTCCATCCCCAAACATCAAACTCATCCCATTCGGAGTCTTTTACACGCTATTGAACATGAGACAGAACCTCAGTGCAGTGGTAAAGATGGTAGGTGGGCTATAGAGATGGTATCAGCGGTTTACCAGTCACAAATTCAAGGGAAACGCATTGCATTTCCACTTAATGACCGGGAACATCCACTGGTGGAATTTAAAAACAAATGATGTTTTTTGTTTTCATAATTTGAGGAACACTTGTGAGAAATTCCAAAAATATCAACTTCTTCTGTTCTTATGTTTGCATAAACCCTCTCTACTTTCCAGTTATCACCAAAGTCTAATAATAAATCGAAAAATTGTTCTGAAAACATCTTGTTTTTTCTAAATTATATTTTTCCATTAAATTGTGGTAGAACCAGAACTTCAAACCTTTAATACTGTTAAACACATGAAACCTTCATACTTAAATAGTTATAATATCCTAAGAATTTTAATCATAATTTTATTGACAGCATTTTTATCTGCTTGCCAAACATCAACTCCCCCTTATCACCAGACAGTGAATCCGGAACAATTTCCATTATTAAGTCAACATTATCAGAATTCTGAGGGGATCGACATCGCCGGAACATTGGAAACATTTTCTTCAAAGGATATTAATAGTTCAAGATGGGGGATTCAATTTAATTTGCTGCCTCCGCATGTGTTTAAGTATCCTGCTGATTTTAACACCGATAGCTTGTTGGAAGATTTGGATATATTGCTGAAGCGGGCCTCAGAGGTTGGAGTTAAGTGGGCCAGAGTATCTGTGAACTGGTCAACGGTTGAGGATAGCTGTGGAAATTTTCATTGGGAATACCTAGACAGTACCCTTACCGGTTTGGAAAGAATAGATATAGAACCCTATGTTTGTTTGAATGGTGGGCATGAGAATTATACCAATGAATTTCCTCCAACCAGATCTGAGAGTGGTATGAAATCATGGATTCATTTTGTTAAGCAGATTTCCCAACGTTATGCCAGTTTAGTGAATTACTGGGAGATTTGGAATGAACCCAATTATCCGAGCTTTTGGAAACCAAAACCTGAGGCTGAAAAATATGTGAAATTGGTTACAGAGACACGTTCTACAATTAAAGAATATGATTCCTCAGCCACCATCATTGGAGGGAGCCTTGCCAGAATGGATCTTCCCTTTGCAAAAAAGATTTTTAAATCAGGTATTGCAGACCAAATAGATGTTTTGACATTGCATCCCTATAATGCCATACCAACAGGCAGTGTAAAAGACATAGCTTATCCTGTTAAAACCCCACACTATTATCTGCCTTCCTCTCATCAATTTAAAGATTTTAGAGATCTGATTACCCAATATGATCCTTCCATTGAAATATGGCAGGCTGAATGTGGATATCCTTCAGCCCAGAACAGTCACGGCTGGACCGGAACCGGACCCTGGGGCGAAAATATTCAGGCTAAGTGGCTTCTTCGCCGGATGATTACCGATATTAGCCAGGATGTAAAAGTTTCCGCTTATTTTTCTCTCTGGGAATATAAGTTGAATCCCCGGGATCGCACCACCAACCGGAAAGGTCTTCTTAAACTAAGAGATAAACAACCCAAGCAATCCTTTTTTACTTACCAGAATCTTACTGCGATGATCAGAAGCGATAAAATTAAAACTCAACAAGCCAATGCACAATTTAGGTTCAGGAAATCAGGTAGTTTTCCCGGTATATGGGAGGACAATATCCGGAGATATAGACTTTCTGTAGGGGAAAAATCTTTTTTTTGCTATTGGCTTCCCTGGAGAATGGCTGAATTTGTCAGGCCTGCAGAAATTGAATTGAAATTGCAAAATTTTTCATCGATGAATAATCCTGTTCTTGTGGATTTATTGACTGGCCATGTTTCTACGATTAGGTACCAAAAAGGGGAAGAGAATAATCAGGTTTTTCAGCAATTGCCTCTGGTTGATTATCCTTTAATTGTTACAGATTCATCAAATATAATCATGAATGAGTTCTAAAAAAATTATTTGTAAGTGATTATGGCGTGCATCTTTATTGTCATTTAAATACAAAATTGTTTTAAATACTTTCACCTCCATGAAAAATATAACATTAAAAGTAGCCAGATTTCTCAATAGCGTCTGGATTATTTAATAATTTTAAGACGAGTAAACTGAAATCCAGCGGATGCCGGATGATTTATTTGTAGGCCCGGGTGTAAACCCGGGTTACTTATAGAATTCCGTGGGAATGGAATATATTTGCTCTCTCTTGGAAAAAATTTGGAATGTACTCCTCAATATATCGGACCTTTATAGGTATGGAAAAGCTCTGGATGATATTTATAAATGACCGCCAGCAATTGTAAAATGCCGGCAGTGAAGAGTGAACCATAACTTTGATGTAAAACTGGATTTCAGGTCGCCAAGGAACGGATTGAAGCAGATTTGAAATCAAAAATTATCTACTGAAGGATCAACATCTATTGCTCCGGTCTCGGAGCCTTTGATCATTAATGGCTCATCTTCACCCTGTAAATTCATATTTTTCAGTGTTACCTGGAAACCGTCAAAGATTGTCATAGCTGGGCCTTTGGATGCTTCTAATATAATGTTTTCAAAATGAGCGTTTTTTATGCGTTTGAGCAGGGCACCGCTTTTTGAATTGGTGATCTTTATGTCATTGAACCAGAGATTTTCAAGCCACTTTTCAGGCAATCCAACCATACGAATCGCTGTATTGGCTCCATCACACTCTACGCTGTCGATGTGTATGTTACGAATAAGAGGCGCGGGTCCTCTTACATCCGGTCCAGTATAGTAGGTGTTGAAAGTTATAGCTTCATAATCAATTGATTTCATTCTGATGTCTTCAATATATATGTTTTCCACTATGTTTCCCCGGCCACGTTCGGTTTTAAAACGAATGCCCCGGTCGGCTCCTTCGAAGTAAGCATCGTGAACATATACATTACGAATGCCGCCGGCCGTTTCGCTGCCAAATACAATGCCGCCACTACCTGTGCCGATATGCTTTGCTGTAAAATGTCGTACTACCACATTTTCGCTGGGTATGCCAATTTTTCTTCCGTCCTCATTGTACCCGGATCGCACCACGATCGCATCATCGGTGGTCTCAATATGGGGATATTCAATCAGTGCATTTTTACATGAGGACAGGCAAACACCGGCATTATTGTGGCTGACTGCTTCGATTCCATGCCTGCCGGCCACACTTAATACAGAAATGTCGCGAACTATAATGTTCTTAGAATATACTGCCCGCACGGCCCATAAGGGAACATTTTTGAGGGTGATCCCTTCAACCAGAATATTTTTTGATTTCCATGGAACAATAAATGAAGGCCGCAGGCCTTCTGCTCCTGCTCCCTTGCCATAGTTTCTTCTTGACAGGGGAGTTTTGGTAGCTATACGACGAGGTTCGCCTTGTTTGGCTCCGCGCTCGTATTTTAGTGCCCATTCCCACCACCAGTCTCCTTCTGCCTTCAACATGCCTTTGCCGGTAATAGCAATGTTCTCAACATTTGGAGCATATATAAAAGGTGAATAGTTATAACACTCAACTCCTTTGATGCGATCGGTGACGAGTTTGACTACGTTGCTACGGGTCATTACGCAC
>CAYNPZ010000261.1:0-5265 GCA_964399175.1 uncultured Bacteroidales bacterium
GAGACAGGAATAATTCTTGAATTATTCGGGCTAAGGACTTTTTTGACACCCTCAGCTCAGACCGTGCCAGATTCAAATGTTTTGCTCAATACTCAAATAGAAAATTCAGAATAAATCAAAAGGTTTATATTTCAATTTAAAATATTTTCTAAATTTTGCCTCCAAAATAAACTCATAAAACCCGAACAACCATGTTTAAAAAAGTCACTTTACTCTCTTTCTTCATCATGTTCACCCTTCAGTTATATGGTGTTCCATTCAGTGTTATCCAAAACGCCGGCGATGCTGAGGATTATCCGAATTCAGACTATCTGGTAATTTTTGACTCAACTTCTGTAGAAGTAAAAGAAAGTGGCTTAAGCTACCGAAATTACCACAAGCTTTATAAAGTATTAACCCCTGAAGGAGCCAAAAAGCTGAATCATCTGAAGTACCGTTATGATCCTTTATCAGCCCACGTGGATATTAAGAAAGTAAGAATTTACAGGAATGACGGTACCGTTGAAGAAATTGATCCGGCGCAAGAGCGGAATTATCCTGCTCCCGCGAGGATGATTTACTGGGGAGCAAGGCATAAGATGATCAATATAGGTAAGCTGGAGGCGGGTGATGCTGTGGAAGTAGTCAGGTTCATGAAAGGTTTCACCTATGCCTTGTTGCAGGAGGAAACACCCCCTTCCGATGATAAATATGTTCCCCCCATGGAAGGCCATTTTTATGATATCGTGGAATTCTGGAACAATCAACCGGTAAAAAGAAAGGTTTACAAACTACAACTTCCCGAAACAAAAGATCTTTATTACAAGTTTTACAACGGGAACGTTTATACCTCCAGATACAAAATAAAAGACAAAGTTCAATATAACTTCATAAAGAATAACATTCGTCCGGTAGATGAGGAGCCCCATATGGTTGCGGTTTCAGACATCGCACCCAAACTGATCGTTACCACCACGGAAAAATGGGAACAGAAATCGCTTTGGTTTTACAACGTCAACAAAGATTACGGCAGTTTTGAATACAATCAGGCAATCAAAGACAATGTGAATGAGATACTGAGTGATGCTCAAACCAGGATGGACAGCATATCCCTGCTGACGCACTGGGTTGCCGACAACATCAGGTATTCCGGTCTTTCCATGGGAGAAGGAGAAGGATACACCCTACATAAGGGCACCAGAACCTTCCGGGACCGATGTGGCGTTTGCAAGGACAAAGCCGGAATGCTGGTCACCATGCTAAGGGCTGCAGGTTTTGAATCGTATGCGGCCATGACGATGGCCCGCTCTAACATTGAGAACATCCCGGCCGATCAGTTCAACCATGCCGTTACTGTGGTCAAACTTGACAGTGCAGATTACAAACTACTGGATCCTACCTGGGTACCTTTTACCCGGGAACTCTGGTCAAGCCTGGAACAACAGCAGGATTACCTGATGGGCATTCCCGGCGGAGCCGACCTGAAGGAAACTCCTATATCTCCCCCGGAAAATCATTACTATAGAATGAACGGCAAGTCAACTCTCCAGGCTGACGGAACCCTCGAAGGACAGTTTACCATTGAAGCCGAAGGGCAATCCGATGCAGCCCTAAGGGATATGTTCACCGGCAATTTCAAATCGAACTGGGAAAGAACACTGGAGAAAAAGATCAGGGAGATTTCTCCTGATATTGAAATTCTGGAAATGACCTACAGTCCGCCCTATCAATATCTGGAAGAAAATATGCACATCACCGTAAAATACAGGATTCCTGATTATGCCATGGTAACTGATAACGATATTCTTTTCACCCCTGTGGTGGCTCTGGAACTTTTTAAAAACGCAAATTATCACCTGCGTTTCGACCCCGATGTAAAACAAAGAGATTATGCATTCAGGGACCGTTGCAGCAGGCTGGTTGAATTGCACGAAACAGTCACCCTGCCTGAATACTCTGAAGAAGCTTACATTCCGGAAGCCAGCAAAATAAGGGGGTCTGCAGCTTCGTTCGAGGGCGGTTATCAGTTAAAGGACAACCAGCTTGTGCTGAATGAAACCATACGGTTTGAAAAGAGAAAATACAAAGCCGATGAATGGAGCAACTACAGAAGTGTGGTACAAGCCCAGAAAAAACTGGCAAATGAAAAAGTAATCCTGAAAAAATAAAATCCCGAACGCCGAAAACCGATGACCATGAAAAGATTATTGATACTTTCATTATTTATATTTATCACGCTTGGTTTTACCGCCTGTGATCAGGTGACAGAAGAGCAAACAGAAGCCGACGCTCTTTTTCAGAAAATCACCAAAGTATATACACTGCATGAAGATGGATCCATTGATTACCGGTATCAGCACGAACTGGATCTTCACAGTTACTACTCCTTCAATCGCCTGTACGGGGAGACCTTCATTGTTTACAATCCCAATTACCAGGAACTCAATATCAACAGATCGGTAACCGAGACCAAGGAAGAGAAAAAGATACCTTCTCCCGAAAACGCATACAATGAAGTATTGCCGGGTTTTGCATCCGGAGCGCCACCCTTTCACCACCTAAGGGAAATGGTAGTCACCCATACCGGCCTGGAAAAAAATTCTACCATCCGCCTGGATTATGAAATACAAAGCAATTCTGAATATATGCCGTTTCTTATGGGCAATGAAGTATTGGCAGAAGCTTCTCCTGTACGCGAACTTGTCATTAAGGTAAGGTTTCCGGCTGATAAAGAACTGAATTATAAATTGCTTAATGCACAGGAAAACTTAAATATCGCCAATAAAGGAGACCTGAAAGAATACAAATGGGTTTTTGAAGATCTTCCGACAGCAAAGCATGAAGATCAGCAGCCGAGATACAACCAGCATTTGCCACGGCTGATTTTCAGCACAGCGGATCTGGACAGGACCTATCAATACCTTACCGGTCAGTTTTCCGATGATCTTCCGGAAAGCATAGCGGAAGGCATCACCGATGCGGTGGGCAACAGCCAAACCAGAATGGACAGTATCCTGGCCATTCAGGATATGGTAGTAAATCACATCAACCATTTTAAAATCCCTTTAAAACATACAGGATTCCGACTGAGATCCAATGAAGCCGTTCTTGAAGACAATGGCGGAACTACGCTGGAAAAAACGGTGCTGCTGGCAAGCATTCTCAAAGAAATGGGCATCAATGCCCAACCGGTGGGCATCATTCCTTCCGAATTTTCAGAAAAAAACATGGGCAATCTGAAATTACTGGAAAATTATTATGTGAAAGTACCACATAATGAGGAGAGCGTTTATCTTTCCGCAATAAACAGCAACCGCATCAATGCGAAGTACCGGTTCCTGAACGAATTGAACCTGGTTTTGGATCAGGAACAAAATGTTCCCGAATTTATCAGACATGAAGAAAAAATAAGTACAGTGGAAATCTCGGGTAATCTGGAGCTAAATAATGCAAACCGGCTAACCGGGGAAGTGGATGCCCGGCTCATGCATTGCGAGAATCCTTATCTTGAGGAGGAAAGAACCGAGGCTTCAGCTCAATCGCTTTTATCACCCGGATTTAATGCTTCAGATGTCAGTAATTATCAGTTGGACAGTCTTTCTCCTGCAATGAGCCAAATTCATTATACCATCAACCGCGAATTTATGCCTGAAGAACAAGGCAATTACAGGTTCATGACGATACCTGAAATAAACACCGGCCTGGATCAGTGGGATCTAAAATTATTAACAGAATCAAGGATCACTCCGCTGGAACTTGACTGGCCTGTTGATATACATTATGATTACACCCTAACCGTACCTGAATCGCTCCAGTTGGAGAACACAGACATCAACATTCAGGAAAGCAACAACATCGGATCTGTAACCATTCGAATCCGGCAGGTAAACAGGGGTATACAGATCAGAAGGGAGCTTCAGATTACGGAAAAAACCGTTCAACCTGCGGATTATAACAAACTGAAAGAATTGATGAATCTGTGGTACAAGGACAATTACAGAAAACTTATCTTTTCTTTTGGAACCAGATAAGGCATAGAAGAACATTTAAGAAAATCATAGAGAGTTAATCAATTATGAAGGAAATTTGCAATATTTCCCTGGAAAGTATATAAATATTGAGCTAAATTATTTAGATTTATGTCTTTAGCCAATAAAGCCGCTCAGCGATTTTCTGGGCCAGAATCAGATGATTCACAATTTTCTTATATCATCCCATACCTGTTTATTAACCGGAATGCCATTCTTCAGGTTCTCTTTGCGTGTGATCATCACATTTTCACCCGGATAACGGACTTTTGTTTCAGGTTTATCTGTGGCAGATTGTTTCAGATCATCTATAATGTCTGAAATGGTGGATTCGATGGAAGGATAATTGCTTAGTTTTTTCAGATCCATAGCGATAAAAACCTGTGACACGCCGTATTCTTCCTCTCGCTGACTGATCTGGTGCGTGGACAAACCCGCCGATAATATGGCGGCCAGAATATCAAGCAGAAGTGACAAACCGGCGCCTTTCCAGTAACCAATGGGTAAAGGCCGTCCAGTTTCCAGTATTTCCGAAGGATTGGTGCTTAGCTCGCCCTTCCGGCTGAATCCACCCGGATATGGCAGTGGTTCTCCCTCCAGCTTTTTGGTCTCCATCTTTCCGTATGAGTATTGCGACATGGCAAAATCAAGCACGATGGCTTCATTTTGAAAAGGCACAGCAAAGACAAGCGGATTATTCCCCAACCTGGAATCTTCTGATCCCCAAGCCGGCATGTTGGCTTCGGTATTGGTCCAACCAATAAATGCAAATCCCTTTTTAGCCGCCTTCCAGCCATAAGTCCCTCCGCGCATCCAGTGGTTGGTATTGGCCAGGGCAACAGCTCCCAAACCATATTCTCCGGCAAGTCTCATGGCCCGGTCGGTGGAGAACCATGCATTTAACGGTCCCGGTCCCAAATTGCCATCCCATTGTTCCAGAGCACCTACGGGGTTGTTCAATACAGGTTGTTTTTCAACCCGTATATGTCCCTTTTGGATATGCCGGATAAATCTTTCGAACCGATTGACCCCATGCGAATAGATACCTTCCAGGCTATTCACTGCAAAAATCCGGGCACATCGTTCAGCCTGATCCTCGGTAAACTGATGATTAAGTAGAATCCGTTTAAATTCGGACTGCATTTGCTGATAAGGAATTCTGATGGTATTCATATTGAGCAGGATTTAAGGTAAGTATGTTGTGGATGTAAAAATAAAAAAAATCCCGTCTTGCCTTCACAAAACGGGATTATTTAAA
>CAYNPZ010000262.1:0-5231 GCA_964399175.1 uncultured Bacteroidales bacterium
CCCAAAAAGAAAAAGTTTGAGCCGCCGTATTTTTGCCGGGCTTCCTATGTAACACCTTTCTTCCACACTCAAAACAAATTTTTATCCACTTTAACAATAATTAACTTTTTATATACGACAACTGAGATTGGAAAAACCCTACCCCTAAAACCCAATTTTTTTTTAAATTTTAAAATATCGATTATACCTATTTTTTATTTCGTTTTCAACTCATAATCCCTTTTCAATTCATTTTTCTTGCTTTTATTTGGCTTTGCTTCTTTATAGGCTTTTCTGGCTTCTTCCCGTAGCATCTCACCATTTTGCATGCGATTATAAAGATCCGGACGCTGATTTTTAACCCAACGATAGACATCGTCATCCAGATCACCTTCAATATTTTCCCACTTTACAGGATCCAATCCATGATCATGATGGTTGTTTTGCCATTGCTCCATATATCCCCGCATTTTTTCTAGGGTGCTTTTATATTTAGCACTGTCAACCAGATTATTAATTTCATAGGGATCTTCCTTTAAAAGATACATCTCTTCTTCCGGACGGCGCTCAGCCAATATCTGTTGCTGGCAGGGTATAAGTTTGCCTTCTTTGTTTAAAACCCGTAAACGATGAAGAGCAGGCCAATAAAACAAGCTGAATGCATTGACATCATCGTAGGGTTTGAATATGAAATAATTCCGGATGTAATGATATTTTTTTGTAATAATTGATCTTCTGCGATCGTGATTTTCATCATGAACGTCATCTGCAGAATAAACAAAATCTCTTTTCTGTGAGTCTTCTAAACCCAAAAATGGAATCCCCGTCATATTATCGGGTACATCGACCCCTGCAATTTTAAGGGTAGAAGCTGAAATATCAGTATTTGAAATAAGTCTGTCTGACACTTTCCCAGATTCCAATTTCCCTGGCCATCGGATGATAAGTGGCACATGAAGCCCTGCTTTGTAAAGAGTTGCCATTGCCCTTACCTGATCTCTTCCGTTATCTCCGAAGAAAAAAACCACAGTATTATTTGCCATACCTTTGTTTTTTAGTTCTTCCAGAATACTTCCCACTTCTTTATCCATATACTCAATCGCATCAAGATACCTTGCCATATCTAAAAGTACAATACTATCTCGGGGTAAATAAGAAGGTAATTCAATATCTTCGGGTGAAACCGGATCATCAGAATTTTGTCGAATTTTTTTCCAGTGCTGCCCACGGTGGGTCACTTTTAATTGAATCGAGGCAAAAAAAGGTTGATCGGCAACTTTGAAAGTATCTAATTTGTCAAATAATCCAAACCGTTCTTTCCCATCATAAGCGCCTAGCTGATCATGTTTAAAATTACAATCCGTTTTCCTACCCTTACCCCTTACTTCATGATGACCTAAAATACAAGTATAACCAGCTTTTCTCAAGTGCCAGGTAATGGGCTTATATTCTTTTGGAAGCGGAATATTTCTGTTGCTTCGCTGGTGCTGGGCATCGATAATGTTTTGATGAACCCCAGTCAGTAAAGCAGAACAGGAGGGAGCTGAAATAGAAGCGGTGAAATATGCATTGGTATATTTCACCCCTTGCTGTGCCAGCCTATTAATATTTGGAGTTTGTATTCCTTCAGTCCCGTAACATTCCAAATCGGTTCCGATATTTTCCGGCATCAACCAAATGATATTGGGTTTTTCGGGGATCTTTTGTGTGTCTTTTTTACCGTCATCCTTTCCACAAGAAGAAAAAATGATACTCAATTGAAGCAAAACAATTGACTTAATATAATTCTTTAAACAAAATATCATAATTCTGAATTTTTTATTTTATCTAACAACTTTCTTAGGTTTTCAGTCGGGTTAAATCTTTTGTTATCACAGTATATTTGGCAGATTTCTTTTTCATCTCCTCCTTAGAGATACCTGGTGGATCAATGAACCTTCCTGAATCCAAAGCCCGGCAAGATTCACATTCACAACCCCCTTCCATCGTTCATAGACATGTTAAGCCCAGCATAATCCGGGTGCTCATCAAAAAAATTTCTTGCCCACTTAACTGCGACTTTTATTACATCAGGATTGGTAGTACATATTTGTACCCCATGTTTATAATCATAATCCTCTCCCGGCGCGGCTCGTTTTCCATCTACCAACGCATAATATTCAGGATGCGTTTGAACTAACAACAATCACAGCTTTTGGTGAAGAATTTTCTACAATTACAATACTTTTTTCATCTTTAAAACATCCGCTTATAATTAATCCGGCAGTTGCCAAAGTACTTCGGGAAATAAAATCTTTGCGGAAAATTTTTTTGATTTTAAGGTCATATTATTTACCTCTCAAATCTAAGACATTCATAGTAAGGTTACCACCACCTCTTTAGCTTATGGAGATCATTTTTTCAAAAAGCCGCTTTTGCTTTTGCAATCCCTTTATCCGATCTCCTTCGTCCGGACTTGTAGCTGCTTCCAACAGGATCCAACCCTCATAATTCATGTCAACCAATAAATTAAAAAACTTTTGATAGGGATATATTCCTCCCCATACTCCATTATCTAATTTGTGTATGTGAACAATCTGACTGAAATCATCCTTAACCAGATTAAAATTATATTCAAGCCCTTCACCCTCCAGATCAGTTTTGTTACAGTTCCAGCATACCCCCACACTGGGCTGATCTACCACCTCGAAGATCCGGGCTATGACCGGAAGTCGGGAAGTCCCATTTCCATGGACCTCTACGCGAATTTCCTGCCCAAAGCCTGCGGCATATCTGCCGAGCTCATTAAGTGATTCGCCAATCTGCTCAATGGTTTGTTCTTCGGGTACACTTTCAGGAAGCCCGTTGGGTTTGACTTTTACACCACTGCTTCCCAGATCATGCGACAGGCGAACATATTTCTTTGCCTCCCCCAGGCTCTCTTGTAACTCACCTTTATCGGTATAATGAAATGCATAATTGGTACCAAAACCAACCAGTTCTACCGGACTATCTTCAAAACGCATCCGCACTTCCTTCCGCTCCCTTGAGCTTAACTCCGGACTAACCCCGTGAGCATGATTAACCCTCAGCTCCACACCATATACTCCGGCTCTCTGACAATTCCTGATAAGCTGTGGCAATTCCCAGTTTTTACCCCACAAATATGTTACCAATCCAAATTTCATAGATCCTTCTGAAAAAGATTGCCTGCCAAAAGCTTGCTGAGCAGGAAGAACTACTGATGCGGCACCGACAATACCCATTGCCAATTTCGAACTCTTACCAATGAATTCACGGCGTGTAAATGATTTTGATTTATCAGACATAATCTTTTCTCCTTCCTATTTTTATTTAATTCTAATTTTTGAGAAACCTCATTAAGTAAATGTAAAACATATATGCTTATATATCCTTTAGCCGTTAAGACTTCCACAGTCCCATACTCTGCATTAACCGTTTCATCTGAAAAGGATGCATTTGAGCAAGGCCTGTGTCTCCTGTATCTTCAATCCAACCGTCCAGCAGGGAACGAAGCTTTTTCAATACATCACGGTATCCAGAAGACTGGGCCAGGTTATTTATTTCATATGGATCTTTTTGAAGATCGTAAAGTTCTTCTTTGGGTTTTGGCCAGGTCAAAATTAACTGCTGTGCTTTTGTAAGCTTCCCCTGATCATGGAGTTTATTTATAACCGGCCACATGGGTCGGTGTTTCTGAACATAGTCAGGCTCATAATAGCCATTTTCGGGGTTATAATTACGAATGTATTTAAACCGTCTGGTTCTGACACAGCGCATATGGTCCATAACTTCATTTATAAGGTCACGGGCAGCGAATATATGGTCTCGCTTTTTTGAATTAGGTCCGAAAATGGAATGGCCATCAAGATAATCCGGTAGTTGTGCGCCCGCTATATCTAAAATGGTCGCTGAGATGTCAATCATACTGATCATGTCATCGTTTACTGTTCCCGGTTTAAGGTGATCCGGCCATCGAATGATCAGTGGCACATGTATTCCGGGATCATACAGCCAGCATTTTCCCCGTAAATGGCAGCGTCCGTTATCCCCGATGAATATTACAATGGTATTATCGGCAATCCCCTCTTTTTCGAGCCGATCTAGAATTTCCCCTACCTGAGCGTCCATTTTCTCCATCGCATCTAAATACATGGCCCAATCATTTCTGCAGACCGGATGATCGGGAAAATATGGGGGAAGTTCTACCTCTTCAGGATCCACAGGGTGCTTAGATTGTTCGCGTACCGGTTTCCAACCTTTGTCAGGACTTTGTCTGTGGGTTACACCAAGCGTAATCTGAGCAAAAAAGGGCTGTCCTTTTTCACGATTTTTCCAGTCGCTGCCATCAAAAAGGGGATCGGTTGTAAAATTTAGATCGGTCTTTTCTGAATAACCACAGCCCAAGGCATTATAATACCCCGCTTCTTTCAGCAGATGCGTGATGGGCTTGATGCCCTGAGGAAGTTTTACTCCCCGGCGGCGTTGATCCTGCGTATCGGTTCTTGTCTGATAGACCCCGGTCATCATCGCATTGCGGGAAGGGGTACAGGATGGGGCAGTAGTATAGGCATTGGTATAGCGTACTCCCTGTTTTGCCAGCTTGTCAATATTGGGGGTTTTAACGGCCGGATGCCCGTAGCATGAAAGCTCAGTGCTTATGTCTTCTGCCATAATCCAGACAATATTCGGCTTCTGCTTTTTAGCGGACAAATTTTTTGCTATCAGCGGAGCAGAAGGAAGAATCAGGGTGAGTCCGCCGGCTTTTTTTATAAAACTGCGTCTGTTGAGCGGTTTCATCATTTTATCTTTTGGTCTATAAAGAATTCCATAATAAATGTTTGTTATTTGCTCACATAATATTCAAAACCATAATATTTGCCGGGCTCAAGATCGGGCTTCCACCGGCCTATTTCCGTTACTGTCCGTCCGCCCTTAAGCTCATGACCGGTAAATTCCTTTTGGGCCACTTGTTCTCCTTCCATCGTTTTTACCACTGCCCGGACATCTACTGTTTTGGATTCGCCGAGGTTCATGACGATCACGGGCACTTCATCATCCGGGCCCTAGACCAGGTCTGCATTTTTGCTTCCTGCCAGAGTGCGCTGGTATACCATTTGCAATACATAGTAGCCCAGTTTGGCTTCACCGCTGTATTCTATTACCGGTTTCATGTAGGTAGCCGTATTGGGCCCGCCCCGTAAAGGGCACCAGTTCATAGCGTCGTAATCCAGCCACCGTTTCTTGCGGTA
>CAYNPZ010000263.1:0-5217 GCA_964399175.1 uncultured Bacteroidales bacterium
GGTTGGGCGAACTTCCGCTTACACTCATTGTCAATACCAGATCATTTGGATTCGCAAAATTTTTTAATTGCTCTACAAAGACATCTTCATAGGCATAGTCATTTCCTATCGCAGTAATCAAGCTCGTACATTCATTAAGAGAAAAGCATTTGAAGCGGTTTTCAGCTGTCTCGGAAGAACTTTTTCCAAGATCGGTTATAAAATGGGAGGCATTCGCAGCGCTTCCACCATTGCCAAATACAAAGATTTGCTTTTTATCTTTGTTTGCATGAACGAACTTTTCAATTATTTCTCCAACCTGATCAACAGGTATTGAATCAATTACTTTCTTTTGCTCTTCAATATAGTTTTCAAGCCAATCGTTTACCTTCATAATTTTATCTGTTTTAAGTGAATATTTTTTGTGCAAGTAATAAAGCACCTATTGAAACTACATCCTCACCCAATTTTGCTATAGCAACCGTTGGGCCCGGATAAAAAGCCTTCATGACAAACCGGGGAAGATTAGAAGCAACGGATTTTCGCAGTGGCTCTCCCATAAGAGAAAGCCCTCCCCCCAAAATAATCATTTCGGGATGAAAAAGATGGACTACATGAGATAAACCAAAAGCCAAATCCTCAGCAGTCTCTTCCAGGATGGCTTTTGCACCGGCATCACCTTTCTGAACAGCCCGGGTAATGAAAGCTGCCTCCGAGTGGGTACTCTCTCCCACCAATTCGGTCAATTTGCTGTCAGGATTGGTAGATATATAATTGCGCGCTTTTTTATCAACTGCCCATCCTGAACACAATGATTCGAATGTAGTCCCTGTTTTATCATAGCGCAATTGACCTATTTCCGATTCACCAGGTTCTACTCCATTATAAATTTCTCCATTCATAATATAACCTCCTCCCACACCACTACCCAATGTTACATAGAAGACCTTGTCATATGTTTTGCCGCTTCCAAGGTGAGCTTCTGCCAGTGCTGCAGTATTGGCATCATTGTCAACCTGAACAGGTAATCCCGAGAGGTTTTCCAGCCATTCAACCAGATTGAAGCCACTCCATCCTTTTACCTGATGAGATACAGCTATTGCTCCCTCTTGATAATTTACCGGTCCGCCAAACCCCACACCGATACTTTCAATACGGTCAGATTCAAGAAAATCCCGGAGGACCGGCTCCATTTTTCTACGGATGGCTCCTGCTTCTTTAACTTCTCCCACATTGAGCCGGGACCTCTTTATAATCTCCGTATTGTTGTTTCCAAGCACAACCTGAAGTTTCGTACCGCCAATCTCTATTCCCAGATACTTTTTCATATTAAAACTCCAGATTTTTGTCAAAATCTTCGTATTTTGAGAGTATTTCTTCCGGAGTGGCGGTTCCTGTCTGGTTTAATTTTTTTACGGTAACGGAAGAAGCTATATTTGCTATTAAACCTGCTTCTGCATAGGAGGCTCCTCCCAATAAAGAGGCAATAAGCGCAGACATTACCGTATCGCCTGCACCTGTCACATCAATGGATCCAGAGGGATCGATAGTGGGTATGTGCATAATATCTTTATTATTCTCCGGCTGATATAAATACATCCCCTTTTCTGCTGCGGTAATATAAAGTGGTTTTTTGGACTGGGCATATAATTGTGAAGCTGCCTTTTGAATCATTGTTTGATCTATCTCTTCCTCCTCCGATTGAGTATCGATGCCTGCTCCTTTTATGGCTTCAAACCTATTGGGTTTTAAGATCATATTTTTAAAATCATCAATCCTGTGCCTGGAATCAACCATAAAGGGTTTGCCTGCATCTTCTGCTATTTGGTTGAGCTGATCACGTAAATACTTAACTCCCAAAATCCCACACTCGAACTGATCCTGCAGCAAAACTGCATCTACCTCTTCTATTAAATTTTTAATGGTGGATAGTTGGCTTTTAATAAAATCTTCCGATGGAAGCGTGTAATTGTCAAAATCAAGACGCGAATCTTCCTGTTTACTTTCACTGGAATGAAGAATTGGCTTGATATAGGCTGGGGTTATCCTATCTTTCAAAGATTGTGCATAATCTGCATGAATTCCTCTATCTCTTAATTCCTTTTTGAGTATTTCACCTCTCCAGTCATCTCCCATCAGAAAATACCCGTAAACATCCAATCCAATGTCGCTGGCATTCCAGGCTACGGTTCCGGAAGCCCCGGGGGTATATCGTTCAGCTACAATAGGTCGTGGAAATCTTGGGGTCTCCAAAGAGAGCGTGGACAGGGACATATCTGCCTCCCAATAACCATCCACGCAAAAATCACCTATAATCAAAACTTTTTTTTCCCGGGCCTTTTCCAGGATCTCTTTCAATCTTATTTTCTTCAATGTTTCCATAAATACTTTATATTAATTGTTTTAAACATAACCGACCAATATGTCTCTAGTATTTCCCAACTATTCAAGCGGTTAATTTATTCAGAATAATTATTAAATGATTACTCATATACCAGTTGTTCTTCTACAAGCTTATATAATGCCGGAATGGTTTGCAGATGATTGCCCTGAATATATATGCCCTCTCCTTCATAGGCCTGAGGTATTCGGGTAACTACACTCTTAAAATCCCTGTAATAATACTGTTCTTTCGTATTGTCGGGAAATCTATCAGGTACCGATCTTATATCAAAATCTGCAGTATTTAGATGACGGATTTTATATCCCGCATTGGAAACCATGGAAACGGCTTTAAGAAGTACTTCAGGCCCTGTTATTGCAGTCCCTGCATTAATATACATTCCCCCTGCATTCAATTTGGTGACCTCATGGGTAAAGATATCAAAATCAAAGCCGCTTGTTTTTCCCTTGGCCGAGGCACTAAAATTGAGATGCTGATCAATTATATCGGTTCCGACAGTAGCATGGACCGTTACAGGTATATTCTCTTTATAAGCTGTATAAACAATGCTTTTGTCGGCATGGGGAAAACGGACCGAATAAGCTTCCTCTAAATCCCTGTGGTGCAGTTTTTCTCCTGCAATCAAAGCCCCCAATGATTCTCCATACCCCAGGTTATTTTCTGCCCCCCACTTCAGGGCATCGTTGATATATTTACCCGTTTCATAGGCAAATCCAAAATCACCAGAGGACAAGCCGTTGGGAACATCCTCACTCGTTTCTCCGATAAGGGCAAACTCGAAGTCATGGATCGTGGCTGCTGTGTTCATGGAAAGCACAGTTATTATCCCTTTTTTCAGCCATTCTATTATAACCGGAGACAAGCCATTCCGGATGGGATGGGCGCCCATCATCCAAAAGACCGGTTGATTGTTATTGTAAGCATGAACAATTTTGCCGGCAACAGACTGTAAGCCTTTCCGGTTTTTTATCGTGTATGTTTTTTCCCTGCACGCCTTTAAATCAATAAATGCGTTAACAGATGCCTTGTTACGGCGTTGTTCCAGCGGGTATGTCCGCAGCTTCCGGCGGTCAAAAATCTCGTATTTTCCATTGTATGAATCCATAAATACTATATTATTTAAATTAAATTAGAACAAGCCCTTCTCAAAGTCAAAGAATCAAAAGGTCTCATCCAACAGGTAAGATATCAGCTTTTCATGCTCTAAAAAGTCCGTAACCATCAGGTCGGCTCCCGCATCGATTAATCTTTGACGTTTATGGGCATTCATGTTGTACGCGTTATTTTCGACGGAAGCAACTCCAAGGGCAATGGCATTAATATCCTTTGCATTCCGAATTTCTACCACACCGTCTCCGACAATCATCAATTCACTGCCACTTAAATTATAATCCTTCAAAATCTGCTGAATGACCATCTCTTTTGAAAAATTTTTATAATCCCTCAAAGCACCAAAAATTCCTCCCTGCTTAAAATACGAAGCTACACCCAGTACTTCAGCCTCATGAATAACATATTCCACATCGGTGCCACTGGCCAGATACAGCTTAACATCAGAATTATACAAATCACTGAGAAAATCAATTGCTCCGTTAACGGTGAGGTCTTCACCTGTAAGCTCACCTGATTCGAGCCTGGCGATTCTCTCCTCGACTATCGGGTTTAATTTTTCATAGTAAAGATCTTTATATTCTATGGGATCCCGGGGAGTACCCCCTCGTTTTTTGACTTCTTCTGCAAGCCGCATCATTTGGTAAATGGTCTGCTTCCCGGTAAGGTGATCCACAAAATGAACCACCATATCTTCAATATCTTTCCTGCTCTCGCTGGTTCCGGTCTCCATCAAAATATCCACCATCATGGGAACCATAACATCCTGCCATCCGTCACGAATTAAAGAAATCGTTCCGTCAAAGTCAAATACGGCATGCTTGATTTTACCCCGCTGAATATGGGAGTTGATAATTTCAATAGCTGTATTTTCTAATTCCATATATCCTTAATTCTTATTTAAAGAAAAATATCATCTATAAATCCTATAAAATAAAAACTGTTTCAGTTTCCGCTCAAATCACGGTAATATAAATCTTTTGCTTCAATTTTCTGACCCGGATCATGTCCCTGAATGGCGAAATGCCCCTGTGTATATTCTGTGTCGTGACAATCCGTCATTAACTTATCATTTACCCAAATCTGAAGATGGTCATCAACAGCTTTAATACGCAGTGAAAACCACTCGTTATCTTCGGTGATGAGTTCCCCGGCCTCACAGGTTGGATTGCCGGGTTTCCACAACCAGCCCGTAAAGGCATCGCTGTGATTATCAATTTGGGCTTCGTATCCCCGGGGAAATCCGTCAGGATTATCTTCCGGAGGATGGCTTCTGAAATAAATCCCACTGTTCCCCTCTTTACTGATGCGGAATTTTCCCTTGAATTCAAAATCCGATAAAACGGGCTCGGCATAAATATGCCCCAACGCCCCTTTTCCTATAAGCACTCCATCTTCCACATACCATTGGGTCCGACCACGAATAAACCAGCCTTCCAGATTCCGGCCGTTAAAAAGCGATACCCATTCTGCCTGAGTTGATTGTGTTTCCGTGGAACCTTCTTCCCGGTCATTTTGCATAGAGATGGCAAAAAAACCAAGTAACAATGCAAAAAATACAATTAAATACCTTCTTTTCATAGGTTATGTTATTAAGTTTAATTTCCAGTTTTGTTTAAACTATACTCATTGTTTGCAAAAGTGTAATATTTCTTAAAGCTCTTTAATTTTAAGATTTCGAAACCAAACCTCATCTCCGTGGTCCTGTAAACTAATGTAGCCTT
>CAYNPZ010000264.1:0-5187 GCA_964399175.1 uncultured Bacteroidales bacterium
ATACAGGAACAGGTATTCCCTTGGAGCAGCAAAAGCATATCTTTGAACGTTTCAGAAAGGCAGAAGAATCAACCAGCCCTATGCATGAGGGTACAGGATTGGGACTGACCATTTCCAACAATCTGGTTGAACTGATGGGTGGACAGATGTGGGTTGAATCTGAAGAGGGTGAGGGTTCGGTATTTTATTTTACCCTTCCCTATGCAACCCGGCAAAAGACAGAAAATAAGGAAATAAAGGAGGAAGAGCCTGATCAAATTGAAGGCGAAGGCAAAACATTATTAATCATAGAGGATGACCCCACAAGTCTTGAATATATTAAAGAGTTGCTTGAACCCCACGGATTCAATCTTATCAGTTGTGATACAGGGGAAGAAGGATATGAAGCCTTTATAAACCATCCGGAAATTGATCTTATACTGATGGATATCAAACTTCCCAACATAAGTGGTTTGGAGCTTACCCAAAAGATACGTGCTGCAACTCATAATAATGAAGTTCCTGTTATTGCCGAAACTGCTTATGCCATGGAGGGAGATGCTCAAAAAAGTATAGATGCTGGATGTAATGATTATATAAGTAAACCGATTGATAAAAAAAAGTTGTTGGCTAAATTACACCACTTTATATAGAATAAAATTTAAACATCTCAAATCTCGGGCTTATGAAAGAAAAGAAATTTTCTAAAGTCACCATCAGAGAAACCAATGAAACCAAAAAGGTCCGTATTGGTTCGGAATTAAAGCCAGAAGTAAGCGATGAGCTGATTGAAAAGTGGCAGTCTTTGTTGAATTTAACTGCAAAGCTAATGAATGTGCCCTCTGCTCTAATTATGAAGCTGAATGAGGAGACCATCGAGGTGTTTTTAAAAAGCAAGAACCAGGGAAATCCTTATAAAGCAGGAGGTAAAGAGGAACTTGTATATGGATTGTACTGTGAAACGGTTATTGGGAAACAAGAGAAACTGTTGGTACCCGATGCGACCAAAAGCAAAATATGGAAGGATAACAATCCTGATATTGACTTGAATATGATTTCCTATTTGGGCATGCCTCTAAATTATCCAGACGGGGAAGTGTTTGGTACTGTTTGCATATTGGACAACAAGGAAAATCATTACAACGGACTGTATGAAGAATTGCTGGAAAAGGTGAAGCAGCATATTGAGACAGATTTAAGATTGCTCCTGTCCAATCAGGAGTTGGAAGAGAAAAAACAGGAACTGGAACAATCCAATGAGATTAAATCTAAGTTTTTGTCTCTTATTTCTCATGATGTACGTGGGTCTGTATCATCACTGGATGGTTTAATAAAACTGATCCTATCAAAATTCAACAAATTTGAAAAAAATGAGTTAAGGAATAAATTAAGGACATTAGGAATAACTACCAATTCTCTATATCAAACCCTTCAGAATTTATTGACCTGGTCAAAACAAGATTTGTTTCAATTAGAACCCAAAAAGAAACAGGTAGACCTTATTGCTATCATAGAAAGAGTTTTGGAATTTCTGAAACTAAGGATTGAATTTAAAGATTTGGAAGTGAACACTGTCTATCCTTCTGATAGCATCTTTGTTTATGCTGACCCCGATATGCTGGAGACAGCACTGCGAAACATTATCTCCAATGCCGTAAAATTTAATGAATCAAAAGGAAAGATATCTATTGGGGTTTTCGAAACACAGAAAGGAGCAGAAATTGAAATTGAGGATACAGGAATGGGAATGGATAAAGAAACAGTTAACCAATTATTTACCTATAATCATTCCAGAAAGACTGATAATAGAAGGAAGGAGAGTTCAGGATTGGGACTTCTTTTAAGCAAAGAATTTCTTGATAAAAACGATGCAACAGTAGAAGTTTCAAGTAAGAAAGGAGAAGGAAGTAAATTTACCATAAGCATTTAATGCAAAAATACGTGTCTCTTTCTTCTAAGTGTCTTTTTATTTAGAGGATTTATCAACACCACAGAGCTTTGTTAAATCGAAAGGCCTCTTTACAAGTATTTTAGTCCCTTTAAAACTTATTCATTTAACGGAGATGGTATTCCAGAATCAGATAAAAATAATCAAAATCATCATATTCTCTGACCTGATAATCAATTTTTCTATAGTCAGACTTTCTTTTCATATCTAACAAGCCTAAACCAGCGCCGCCCTCTTCTGTAAAGGAATCATTCTGAGCAATCCAAGGATAAAAAAATGGCCGATCCGGTAATTTTTCCCCGGCCGGCCATTCATTCAATCCCAATCAAATAACAATGGCATAAAAACTTAAACGAAATATAGTCAGGGAAGTTTTTTCAACTGTTTTTGAATTCCAATATGCTCCAATTAAAAAGGTAAATGTAATGATAAAGAAAGGGCCTGGCTTAAACAAAAGAGCCAGGCCAAAAAAATCATGAGTGAAATCTAACCCAAAGCTTATGTACTTTCCAAAGAAACAAAATATCGAACAAAAAACAAAAAAGTAAATTTCCGGCTTCATTAAAGAACAGTTTTTTATAGATATAATCCAAGATTTCGTAAGAAAAATCATGGCAAAATTCCAATAAACCCGTTTCAATGGATGCCCCCTTAAATGAAGAGGAAGAATATACCTTTTCAGATACGTTGGAAAGCAAAGACAATCCACCCGACGACGACCTCGTCACTGAATCGCTCAGCCAAGAAATTGAAAGCACTCTATCTTCACTTCTTACAGAAAAAGAAGCAAGCATTATCAGGTCTTTTTATGGATTGGGAAAGGAATCTTCTAAAACTTTGCAGGAAATCGCAAAAAACAACAATTTAAGCAAGGAAAGAACCAGGCAAATAAAACAACAAGCGATCAAAAAGCTGAAAAGCAATAAGCATTGCAAAAATTTAAAAACCTATCTTGGGTAAGGTTGTTCTGCCGATCAAATCTTATTTTACTATGATTATTAACATCTCAAAAATTTTTTAATTTTGAATTCTGGCTAATTAAAATATTATCAATCAACATCTTTGAAAAATGACAAAAGCAGACATTGTAAACGAAATTTCTAATAAAACTGGAATTGAAAAAACAACAGTTTTAAAAACAGTGGATACATTCATGGATACTGTTAGAGAATCCATGATTGGCGGTCAAAATGTTTATCTCAGAGGATTCGGAAGTTTTATTGTTCAAAAACGTTCTCAGAAAAAAGCAAGGGATATTGGAAGAAACAAACAAATAGTTGTTCCTGAACATTATATTCCTGCTTTTAGACCATCAGGTAAATTTGTAGACAGGGTTAAGGAAAACGTGAAATAAATCCTTATTAAATTTCAACCAGGTTAAATCGTTGTTTGGTTGTTTAATAAATTATTAAAATATTTTATAATGAAAATTCTTCTAATCTCCCCCACCATTGATAGCAATAGAAGGACGAATAAGGAGCTTATGATGCCTCAACTCGCACTTTATATCCTTGAAGGATTAACTCCACCAGAACATGAAGTTACTACCATTGAGGAAGAAAACGAGGATATTGATCTTGATCAGGAATGCGACCTGGTTGGAATCAGTTGTATGACAGCAAATGCACCCAGGGCGTATGAACTTTGCTCCGAATTTAAAAAAAGAGGTAAAACAATAGTCCTTGGTGGTGTGCATCCTACTATTTTGCCTGACGAGGCGCTTCAGCATGCAGATTGTGTGGTAAAAGGAGAGGCCGAAGGCGTTTGGCCAATAGTGCTTGAAGATTTTGAAAATAATGAGCTCAAGCAAACTTATAAAGATCCTGATCCGGATTTAAGCAAGTATGTCCCGAAAGACTTTAGTTCCCTTACAAAAAGGAGGTTGCTTAACCTAATACCCATCACAACAACCCGCGGCTGTCCTTATAATTGTGATTTCTGTTGTGTAACTGATCTTTTTGGCAAAAAAATCCGGCATATTCCTGTAGAAAATGTAGTGCGGGATATCAAAGAATCGAAGGCCAAAAATTTTATGTTTTTGGACGATAACATTATAGGCGATCCAAAATACGCGAAAGAACTGTTTAGAGCCATTAAGCCTTTAAACATCAATTGGGGGGGACAGGTTTCGGTTTCCTTGCTGGTAAAAGATAAGGAGCTTATGCAATTGGCAGCCGATAGTGGATGCAAAGTGCTGTTTCTTGGAATAGAGAGTATCGGAGAGGAGCAATCAAAGTCGTTTAAAAAATCAATCAAAGAAATAAAGGAGCTGGAAGATTCATTGAAAAAGATCAAAAAGATGGGCATTCTGATTCATGCTTCTATGGTGTTTGGACTGGATAGCGACAAAAAGGGAATTTTTGATGAAACGGTGAAATTTCTCATTAAAAATAAGGTTAGTACGGTGGCATTTAATGTTTTGACTCCCTATCCGGGCACCAAAGTATATGAAGATTTAAAAAAGGAAAATCGCCTTACTACAACGGATTGGAGATATTATGACCACAACACAGTAGTGTTTGAACCCAAAAATATGAGCCGTTATGAATTGCAGATGGGAAAAACGGGTGCACGGAAAAAGTTTTACAGCATCTCTTCGGTGCTTAAACGCTTACCGGGCAATATGTCCAGCCCCTTTATCTATCTTGCGATGAATTATGGGAATATTAAACAAGCCAGGGTGGAAGCAAAGCGGGTAGCTGAGCTTAAGCCCAAACTATTTGATGACTAGCATCCCTCTGAAGAATCGAACATACACAACCCGGAAAACAACCGGAACCCGCGGAGAGTTTAAAGTGATGTTAATGAATATTGAAAAGCAAAAAAATAAATAGAGAAAAGATAAAACGCAGATTAAAATATTATAAACTTGGCGCTTACAATAAAGAACGTGTAGATTATATCAGAGAATTAAAAATGATTTGTACAACGAGATAAGTTCGCAAACAAAATCAAATTATGCTGACTTGGCAGATTTTAACACGGAAAAAAATGAAAACTGTTTATTTAAACAGATACAATAATATTAGTGAATTTAATATGATTGGAATTTTAAATTTTGCGATTTATTTATATCACAGCAGATAATGAAATACGGCGTACAACAAACTATATACGCCATGCGGGGGATACAGTGAATTTGTACGGTTGTAATTCTATTAAACTTTACTGCAATTTGACAGGAAAATGCCTCGAAAACGCGCACGGCGCATATAGCCAAACGTTGCCTTAGAATTGAAATTATACGATGCAATTACTTT
>CAYNPZ010000265.1:0-3164 GCA_964399175.1 uncultured Bacteroidales bacterium
CTGATCGCCAACACCCCAGGTTTTAAGAGAAGCTTCAATTCCATTGTTATAATGAGTTTCTGCCCCTGATATCCAACCTCTATGAGCCGCTTCAGCAAGGAGAAAACAAACTTCGCTATATGACATAAGTCTGGCTTTCAGTAAATCACCGGCAGGTTGCCTATATTTATCATCCAAAAATGAAACATGCTTATTATAGGATTCCTGACCCGGTGTGGGATTCAGATTATAAGTGGAGGGGTCAGCCATTTGTGGTGGAAGACCAACATAATCAGGATTAGTAGATACCGCATCTTGACTTACTGAATCAGGATGCACATGTCTTACCCCATCAATGGTTTCAAGATGATTTGCCGGATCATCATCCCAAACAGTGGGAACTTGCACTTTTTCAAACCATACATCAATTCTCGGATCATTTCGCTCTCGCAGAGTTTCAACCAATGTGCTGCATGGCTTATGGTTTCTGAAGGTTCTTGTAAGATTAAAATTCACGTTGTTTGGCCAAGAATCACCTGGATTATTGCCAAGATAATCCATCGTGGCATCATCATCCGTACTGGTGAAAATTGGCTCATTATTTACAACATCAGCAAAATCATTACTTATATCCTTTTTATTGGAAATTCTCATATAATATCTAAGAAGTAAAGAATTAGCAAATTTTTCCCACTTTTTGGGGTTGCCGGAATAAATTACATCAGAAGTTTCAGTGGTAGAAGTTATCCCAGGATAAGCACCCTTATCTTCCGATAACAGATCGCTAGCCGTTTCTAGGTCTTCAATTACGCCCATATATATTGTTTCCTGAGAAGAATATGAAGGGCGACGAATTCCTCCTTCACCCTTACCTTTCAAAGCTTCCTCATATGGAGCATCTCCCCATAAATCAGCTATCTGCCCATATATAAAGGCCCTCATCACAAGAGAGACCCCTTCAAGAAATTTATTGCCTTCTTCCACAGCTATCTGATGAACGGCTTTATTATTCCTTAAGGATTGGTAATAAGAATTCCAATCATTAGGTCCCCAATCATAATTATTAAAACCATCAAACCATGCATCTTTTTGTAGATGCTGCATAATCCCGGCTGCTCTACCATAACCAAGGTCCAAGTACCTGTCAGCAGAATTAGTTAGAACTGTTGCCATCAGCAAATTAGGATTAGCTTGATCCACCGTAACTGCATTCGGGTTTTCATTTATTTCGGTCAGGTCTTCTTCACATGATACAATTAATAAGACTGACAGAAACAATACTATTTTAAATATAGATTTTTCCATTTTCATAACATATCGTATTTATAATTTTTAAAACTTTCCATTTTTTCTTAGAAACCAACATTTACCTTAATACCAACAGGTATAGTCCAGGGGGAAACATTATATCGTTCAATACCCTGCTTTATTCTTCCATCTTCAGGCTGGAAGGCATTCTCAGGATCAACATGGATATCTGCTTTTGTCCACAATATAACATTATGAGTATACAATGAAACTCTTAAACTCTCAAATACCTGATTTACGGGAATCTGGTATGAAAGGGTTGCCTCTCTTAATTTAATATAATCAGCAGGAGCCATAGAAGCCCTTGCAAAACTCCAGGCATAATTACTGCCTGCCGGAATTAATTTGGTTTTTTCAGGATCACCAAGGTTTTCAACGTATCCTATCAGATTCCCGTCTTCATCATATTCTCCCCTTACACCTGTATTAAATGTACCATCATAACCTTCATAAAAATCTCCCTCGCCGGTGATATGTAAACCACCCATTTCTTCAGTGGGACCTCCTACTTTTTGAATGCCCATGATGTATTTCTCAGGATTGGATTTCATATGTTCCGGAAGATTATCTATTCCTCTGGGATCAATCAAATCTTCCATGTAATATTTCCCTAGCCAGTCAGAACTGGTGTAACGATAAGTTTGTGATATGAAATCACCACCTTTTCGCCAATCTAAACTGAAACTAAATGAGAAATTTTTATAGGACACAGATGATTGCATTCCCAGTTGAAAATCGGGATTATAATTACCTACTGGCTTCATCTCGCTTGGATCACCTGAAACATCCTGATACCATCCGTCATCACCTAACAATGGCCATCCATAATATTCGGAGGATTCATCCTGCACTCTTTTAACTCTCCTATCGTATATAGTACCAATTTGATCTCCTACGTAAGCAAGTGCTCTGGCTTTGGCATCTGACCAGAGTTGATAATAAGGAACGCCTTCAGCCAATTCTTGGATTGTAGTTCTCTGACGTGTAAAATTAAAGTCAAGATCCCAGTTCAGGTTATTTGTACGGACAGGAGTAACGCCAAAACCAGCTTCCCATCCTTTACTTTCTACAAGACCTGCATTAATGAATTTTGACGAATAGCCTGAACTCATTGGCAGATTAATGCTAAGAATCTGATTTTCTTTTCCCTGAACAAAATAAGTTGCATCAAACCTTAGCTTATTATCAAAAAGAGCAACATCTCCACCAAATTCGGTTGAAGTTGCAATTTCAGGCTTTAAACCAGGGAGTTGGAGGCCATTTGGTGTAGACAACCTAGCTGCGCTTCCCCAACTTCCAGGATTATGAAGAGTTGCCTGAAGCTGATAAGGATCGGTATCAGAGCCTACCTGAGCCCATCCACCTCTTAATTTCAACAGGCTGATCGAACCTGGCAATTCAAACATATTGTTGAGCAATAAACTCAGGGATGTAGAAGGATAAAAATATGAATTATTTTGCTCAGGCAATGTACTAGACCAGTCATTTCTGCCGGTTATATCAAGATAAGCCATATCTCCGTATCCAATGCTTGCTTTTCCATAAACACTATAAATGGCTTTCCTGTAAATTCTATTACTGTATTGTAAACCAAGCGGTTTTACATTGCTTAGGTTATATAATCCAGGGACAGTGATCCCAGCTGAACTCTTGCTTTCGTTAAAGGTATTATGTCGAGACATCAGGTTTCCACCAACCGAAGCGTTAAAAGAGATATCGCCAAAACCCTTGTCATATGTGGCTCTAAACTCGGCGTTATTTTCTCTTTTATGTACATTTTGAATACCATAGAAACCTTTTTTATCCCTTTGATAGCTCCAGGGTATTTTTGTCTCTCTTTCTTCGCTGTACCGATCTGTCGTCATCTTACCCATCAG
>CAYNPZ010000265.1:3211-5177 GCA_964399175.1 uncultured Bacteroidales bacterium
CCAAAAATCCTGTCCCTAGAAAAACCATTTGTTACAGCATGAGCAAGAAAATAGGGATTGTTTTTGTCCGGAATCTGCCTTTGCTGAATATCTTCCTGTCCTTCTGACCAATAATTTTTTAATTCTGTAATGTCATGATGCTGAGGAAATTGAGCAACATATTGCAAAGGATTGGCTCCTCTGTTTTGAGCAGGCCGATCATTTGACTTGCTCCGGCCAACATTGACATTGGAAGTTATAGTCAGATTTTCCAAAATATCATAACTTCCCGACATATTAATGCCTGTACGGTAAAAATCAGAATTTGGTACAACTCCTTTGTTGGTCCTATTAGTTAGAGAAACCCTGTAATTACTTTTTTCAGTTCCACCGTGAATACTCAGGTTGTTGTTTGTAGTCACGCCAGTTTGTACAAAATTCAGAAAATTATCTGGGTAAGATTTTAATTCCTCAACCACCCAAGATTCTGTTTTGGGATCATACTGTTCAGCCTCGATGCCTTCGTCCAGAGGAAGACCAATAGCATAGTTTGAACCTTCAGGAACTCTGGGTACATCTACACCCGGGGGAGGAGATGTACGGGTACCAGTAGCAAACTTATTATGACTTTGATAATGCTGATAAGGATTATCAAGTTCTACACTGGAAGTAAAATCAACACTTATTTCTGCATTTCTTTCACCTTTTTTGGTGGTGATTTGTACCACACCATCAGCAGCTCTTGATCCATATAGAGCTGCGGCACTGGGTCCTTTAAGTATTGAGATGCTTTCAATATCCTCCGGATTTATATCAGAAATGGCATTTCCATAATCAACCTTATTCCTACTACCCATTTGTTGAAAATTTGAACTTAAGGAATTATTTACAGGTGTTCCGTCAACAACAAACAGGGGTTGGTTATCTCCTGCCAATGAAGTGGCACCACGAACAACAATACTCACAGAAGCCCCAGGGGCCTTATTGGTTGAACTAACTTCAACTCCGGATACTCTGCCGGCCAGAGAATTTACTACATTGTCCCGACCGACGTCGGAAGCCTCATCTCCACTAACCTGGCCCACTGAGTAACCAAGTGCCTTTTTGTCTCTTGATATGCCCAGGCCAGTAACAACTACCTCTTCTAATTCCTCGACACTGGCAGCTAATTCAACATCAATATTCTGACGTCCATTAATATTAATAGTTTGTTCCTGATATCCAACAAAAGAAAATACCAGGGAAGCATCCTGTGGTGCTTCAATAGTATAACTGCCATCCATATCGGTTGTTGTACCGATGTTAGTTCCTTCAACAACAATATTAACTCCCGGCAAGGGATCTCCGGTTTGCGCATCAGTCACTATTCCCGTAACTTCAATTTCTTGTTGTCTGACTTCTTTTTCGTTTAGCTTGGATTGGGATGCTATTGAAAAATTTATGGATAATCCAAAAACAAAAATTAGTGACAACAATAATTTACTTAATAATTTACTTCTTATTTTCATAATCTGTATTTTTTAGAATTTTAATTTCATTATACTTACTCAACTTGAGTTTCCAAAGTAAAGATCTGTTTAACTTTAAAACCTGAATTCAATGGAGAATCTCTGCTCATAAAGTTGCCTCCTTTCTTTAATTTTAGGATTAAACAATATTTAAATATATTTTAAATTCAACTTATATTAATTATCTTTTTAATAGGCAATTCATTTAATCAATTCATGATAACGCGCCATATAATATGGCAAAAGATAAATCGTCCCCGGGTATTCAGATTTATCATTTCCCCTTGATTTTAAGTCAAAACCGCTACGATTGTACTTATACAACCGTTCATCAATGGGCAATGCCTTATTATCCACCACATGCCATCCTTTTGCCTCCTTACGGTCAGCATCCGGATCAAATACTATATCCAACCTGTGGGTATTGTCTATGTTGTATTGAATTAAATCAACAGGAAATTTTTGCAGGGTTTCACGAA
>CAYNPZ010000266.1:0-5122 GCA_964399175.1 uncultured Bacteroidales bacterium
AAATGATTGTTGAATTTGATAGATCTTTTTCCAAAAGTCTGGATAAAATAAAAGACGAAAAAATTCTTCATTCGAGGATACGTTTTATAATAAATCAGGCAACCCATAATTCATATGCGTCTAAGCAATACAACAATTGATACAATAATAAAATATACCAGAGAGTACTTTGGAAATGACTCAGAAGTATTCCTGTTTGGCAGTAGGGTTAATGATAATTTAAAAGGAGGGGATATTGATCTTTTAGTTAAAACCAACATACCTTCAAAAGAACATCTTAATACAAAACTGAAATTTCTCACCAAACTTAATATCACACTAGGGCTCCAAAAAATTGATGTAATCGTTCACCCGAAAAATGTCAAAGATAAAAGGGATATTGTTCGTATAGCTGAAAATAATGGAGAAAAAATATGCTAAAAGAACACAGGCTCAAATTATTACACGCATTGAATGAATGCAATATTCATTTGAAACGCCTCGCTTTCGCCAGAGAAATGATTCGTCCCCTTATACCATGTTTTTAAAAATAAAACAATATATTCAAGATAAAATATTTCCTTATATTCCTGCTGAAGAGTTAAATAAATTTGATTTTAAAACTCCGGGAATTAACTAATCCAACAGCTGCATGGGAATGGGAGAAATAATGCACGGTTCCCGGCACACCCTGCCTCACCCTAAGATGGAACACAGAGAGACCCGTAACCCTGCGCGAACACGGTGGAGCATCAGTCCTCACAGGCAATAACACAGCACGAATCCGAACAGCATACCAGGAAACATTCCAACTCAAGAGAAAACCACAACGCCCGGAAAAATGGGACGGGAAAACGGCGGGGAGGTTCTTGCGGGCGATTTTGGAGGTTCAGAGGAGTTGATTGAGTAAATTGAGTAATTAAGTTGATTAAGTATATATCCAGTAGTGGAAAAGGTTCACGTGGCGAGCGTGGTGTGAGACTCTTTGCGAACGTGGCGTGAAAACATTCGGTTGTCATTCGGTGGACATGCGGTTGTTTGGCTGGTCAGAAATGGCAGCAGCATAGACCGAATCCGAAAAGAATACCAGGAAACTCTCCGGCTTAAAAGAAAACCACAGCGCCCGGAAAAATGGGATGGCAATACGGCGGGGAGGTGCTTGGGGGCTATTTTGGGGGATATGTTGCACGCAGATCTCGCGGATTTGCGCTGATTTTATTTTTATATATATCTGCGGTTATCTGCGGAATCTGCGTGAGAGAATATATTGCACGCTGATCCGTCAGTTGCCGGACAAGTCTTGCTGATAACCGTAGATTTTATATATCAACGTTAGCGGTAATGCAATATAAAAATCTACATTGTTTAAAATTTCTTATCTTTGTAAGAAAGATTAAAGCCATGAATCGAAATACACTGATAAAGAAAACTTTAAAGAACCTTTCAAAACTACCTCAGGAAAAGGTTAGAGAAATTACTGATTTTTCTGACTTTATAATGAAAAAGTACGAGGAGGAGACTTTACAAAAAGGTATTGAGAAAATTGTAAGTCATTCCAAATCCTTTGAATTTCTTAATGAAGAAGAAGATCTGTATTCTCTAGATGATTTGAAAGAAAAATACTAGATGGAAAAAGGTGACATCATCCTTATCCCCTTCCCTTTTACTGACCTTTCAGGGAATAAGAAAAGACCAGCTCTTGTACTAGTAAGCGGGGATATGGATATGACTGTGGCTTTTATTTCAACTCAGATCAAATGGAAAGAAGAAACAGACATATTATTAAAACCTACCAAATATAACGGATTAAAAAAGGAATCATTAATTCGACTTTCTAAAATTGCTACCATAGATAAAGACTTAGCCCTTGGACTAATAGGACGAATTGACAAGGATACGATCATATTAGTAAACCAAAATCTCAGAAAAATTTTCAAAATAGAAGAATAATTGCACATACTGCCAATTTTAACCAAGCTATTTACTCTAAACTTGGAAATTTCTCTAAAAACCGTTAGGTTTGTACTAATTTATTAATTCATTAACAATTCAGTACATAATGTACATTGAACGAGATATTTCGAAAGAACTGAACGATGCAGCAGAGCAATTTCCCGTTGTATTTTTAACAGGCCCCAGACAGTCGGGAAAAACTACATTACTCAAAAAAATATTTCCGAACCATACCTATACCAATCTTGAAGACCCGGAAATTAGGCAATGGGCTATTGATCAACCCAGGGATTTTTTAGAAAATAACCAATGGCCGGCAATCATTGATGAAGCTCAATATGCGCCTGACCTGTTTTCCTATATTCAAAGTATAGTTGATCAACAGCAAAAACCCGGAATGTATGTATTGTCAGGGTCACAGAATTTTCTGCTCATGGAAAAAATCACACAATCGTTAGCAGGACGAAGCGCTGTTCTTACTTTATTGCCGCTGTCTTTTCAGGAAATTTCCAGGGTGTATGAAGATCAAAAAACTAATAATATCATCTTAAATGGATTCTTTCCCAGAATATATCAAACAATTAAAGATGTCTCCTTATTTTATAAAAGCTATTTGAATACCTATGTTGAACGCGATGTCAGACAACTGGCAAATATAGGAAACGCAAACGATTTTATCCGGTTTGTTCAATTATGTGCAGGTCGGAGCGGCCAGTTGCTAAACATAGCTTCATTGTCATCTGAAGCCGGAATAGCATACAATACCTGTAAATCATGGCTGTCTTACCTTTCTACGGGTTATATCATACAGATGCTACAACCGTATTATAAAAATTTTAACAAGAAGATTGTAAAAGCGCCCAAGCTATTTTTCACTGATACCGGCTTGTTATGTCATCTACTCGGTATTCATTCATCAGAAACACTGGCGCTTCATCCATTAAGAGGATCAATATATGAAAACCTTATATACAGTGAAATATTTAAAAGTAATGTTAATCACGGCAACAGGGCTAACATCTGGTTCTGGCGCGATAACCATGGTACAGAAATTGATTTTCTTTTAGAAAAAGGAACGAATATAACCGCTATTGAAGCCAAATCCGCATCAAATTTCCATGATGATTACCTGAACAATCTCTTAAAATTCAGAAAATACAATCCGGATGTTCAGGAAATGTATCTCGTATATGATGGAAAAATAGAGCGTAAAAAAGCTGATATAAATATTATGAATTGGAAAAACAGCAAATATCTACCATAGTGGCTGTCGGAGCCAGGAATAATTCAATTTAACCGGTTCGAATTCTAATCCAAATGAACCAGATTCCTTTGCATGAAAAAAAATAATTCTCGCAACAAGCGCAACGCTACATTCTCGTGGCGGACGTGGCGTGAAAAGTCGTAGCGGCCGTAGCGAGAAAACATTCGGTGATTTTTATTGATTTTTTTACTTCTTTTATTAGTAAAGAAAAATATTATACATTTTTCAATGAACAAATTTATTCATTGGTAGTGACAAATGATTTTTAAGGATCAATTAGAAAGCATAGTGCAGTCGCTTCGGTTATGCCCCAATCTTTCCCCTCTCTACGAGTAGAGAGGGGCCAGGGGTGAGTACATGCAAACAAGAGCTGGAAAGAAATCATTTAACATGCTTTTAACAATAATGCCGAGCCTACGGCTCTCCGGTTTTCTTCGGGTGTATTGCTTTTTACCATAATTTCGTGCCTACGGCACTTTGCTTTTGCAGTATAGCCCGGAGGTTACACGTAATGTAGCTTATAAAATATAGAAACAACCTGAACTATAGCAATCTACACAGCGCCGTAGATGTGGTATTATGGTAGAACCTAATGTAAAAAATAATTCTCGCAACGAGCGCAACGTTATATTTTCGTGGCGGTCGTGGCGTGAAACGCTTAGCGGCCGTGGCGTGAATCAATAGTTCTCGCAACGCTCGCAACGAGAATCGCAACGAGCGCTACGTTGTATTTTCGTAACTGACGTAGCGTGAAAAAATTAACCAACAGTTTATACTAAATTTGCGAATGGACTATTTTTATTAATAAAAAACTGGATTTTCTCACCAAACTTAATAATACACTTGGCCTCCAAAAAATTGATGTAATCGTTCAACAGAAGGATGCCAAAGTTAAAAGGAATATCGTTCTTATAGCTGAAAATAAAGGGGAAAGGATATGTTAAAAGAACACAGGCTCCAATTATTACATGCCCTGAATGAATGCAATATTCATTTGAAACGCCTCGCGTTCGCCAGAGAAATGATCCGTCCCCTTATACCTTTAAGTCCTGCAACCTACGAAAAAATTGAAGAGGATAATATCAGTTATATCGACCAGCTTATTTACCGCTTTACAAAATTACAGGATACGATGGGTGATTCTCTTTTTCCATCAATACTTAAATCCCTGGAAGAAGATCCCGAACAAATGTCCATGCTGGATATCCTAAACCGCATGGAAAAATTAAACATAATCAACTCAGCAGAAGAATGGATTCGTCTGAGAAATCTTAGAAATGAATTTACACACGAATATGAAGACAATCTTGAAGAAAACAGCAAATTAATTAACGCTCTATTTAATAATGTGAATACAATTTATACCTTGTTTTTAAAGGTTAAACAATATATACAAGATAAAATATTTCCATATATACCTGCTGAAGAATTAAATAAATTTGATTTTAAAACTCCGGGCCTTAAATAATCCAGTAGTTGCAGAAAGTTGGAGAAATAGTGCACGGTTCCCGGAATACCCTGCCTCACCCTGAGATGGAACACAGAAAGACCCATAACCCTGCGCGAACATGGAGGAGCATCAGTCCTCACCGGCAACAACATAGAACGAATCCGAAAAGAATATAAAGAAACCCTGCGCTTAAAAAGAAAACCACAACGCCCAAAAAAATGGAACGGGAAGACAGCGGGTAGGTGCTTGCGGGCTATGTTGGAGTAAAAAATATGTTTCTCGCTGATCCGTCAGTTGCCGGACACGTCTCGCTGATTCACGCTGATTTTTTTTCTCCATATTCATCTGCGTTTATCTGCGGAATCTGCGTGAGGGAATATGTTTCTCGCAGATTTCGCTGATTGACGCTGATTAATCTATACTTAGTATCCGCGGTTACTTGCCCGGCTGTTGACGGGTCTGCGTGAAAGAATGTC
>CAYNPZ010000267.1:0-5108 GCA_964399175.1 uncultured Bacteroidales bacterium
AAATAACACCATAAAAAATTTTCTGATGCATAGAGACAATTTCTATGTAAAGAGAATTTTTTTGCTTAATTTTAATGGTTGATTTATATGCGCTTTACTATCTAAGTTTCCCGAACTACTGAAAAATTCTGATCAATTGATTTAACCATCCTATTCAATCCCCCATTTTTTGCCTAACTTTTTAAACTCCCTGACATAACGATCAAGGTCCCCTTCTACGGTTTGTAACAAATTCCTTACAAGTGCCATATCAATATTGACCTTACGTCCGGAAGGCAAGGCCAATGAAACAACCGGTGTCTTTTGCACCCTTCCTATCCTTATAGGATTTATACCTTCCGATTTTAATTGGGAAGTGGTTTTATCCTTATCTTTTGCTGAAATGGCAAATAAAAGCTCAAACTCCCCGTGAGGTCCTGCGATCATGAACCACGGAGGTGTTTTTGTCTTATTACATAATTCCAGGACTTCCGGTGCGAGAATCTTTTCCCAATTACACTCGATGATAAATCCGAATCCATTGATTCGCATCAATTGATCAATGGTAGTTAACAGCCCATCACTCGTATCCATACAACAGCCGACATATTTTTTTAAAATTAGTCCCTCTTTTATATTTGCAACCGGTCGATATAATTTTTCGGGAAATATATCCTCCGGTATCTCTGTAAGACGCATCATTCCCAGAGCGTTACCAGTTCCAACATTGCCAGTAATAAAAACCTCATCACCCGGTTGAAAACCACAACGTGTCATTACGTTCTTTTTGGGTACCAGGCCAAAAGCGCATCCGGTTAAAGAAATTGTTGGGGTTAGGTTTGTATCACCTCCCAGAATATATATGCCGAGGGTTCGACAAGCATCTTCCATACCTTGGGCAATGCTGTTATTAAAAGCCTCATCCCGATTAGATTCAATTGATATCGAAACTACCAATCCCAAAGGTTTAGCCCCTACAGCCGCCAGATCACTCAAGCAAGCCATTACAGTAACCCACCCCATGGTATAGGGATCCCGATATAACCCCATAATGATCTCTTCAGCTAATGTATCCGTGGTGACAGCCAGGTAGTGATCGGGATCTCCCGGAAGCTCAATCAGCTCAGCATCGGCTTCATGGGGTTGGTTAAATTGATGTGGAGCATGCAGGAAATGCTTCACCCAGGAAGCAATGCCAGCATTCTCAAAAATCTCTTCCATTCGATTCATAGACAACATTTTACTCGTTTGGGTAGAATATTAAATTCAGCATTGTTTGTATGAATTACCTCGCCATCCATTTCTAAGGCAAATATTTGATCGCTTTTTACCGACAATTTAGTAGCTATCCAGGACTTTGTCTTTGGTCTTCCCTGAAAACGGTGGTTATGGAGGGCAATCAACAGACTTATTCTCTCAGGTATTGACAAACCAATACAGAGGTTGACACCAAGTTTTCCATCATCCGGTTTAATAGGCGTATCATAACAGAGGGAACCGGTAAAATGCGGATTTTTAATTATGCCCAGGTTGGTAATGGAAACTCTATGTTCTTCGCCGTTATTCAGGGTTAAGCTGCAGGGGATGTTACGGTACGTGAATATTGCCATTAAGGCCGACGTAATTGTAGCAGCCTCAATGGATATCCTTTGCAGGAACTTTATAATTCTGTGCTGTGAATTGAAAATAGCATTTCCTTCGGCTGTAACACCCATACTTGCATTGATCAGGCAGAACCGGATATTCCGGCTACCTTGAAGGTCCAAATAATCTATGCGGATCACATCACAGAGAAAAGCGTTTTTGAAGTCCACCTTCAAAGAGATCCCCTTAATAAATGCTTCCGAGCGGAAAGGTTTGTGAAAGTCATTGCTCGAACCAAGTCCCACAGCACCAATAATAATGTTAGGATTGTCACTTAGGTCCATAATTGCATTTAATAGAAGATTGACTGTTCCGTCACCACCGGCGGCTATAAACCTGGTTTCTCCTTTCTTTAGAGCTTCTGCTACTTGAAGACCAATTTTTTCTGATGAATTAATCTCTTCGATTTCAAAGGTTCCTATTCGGTTATAAAGTTCTTTTTTAACTTTTTCCCATTGGGACAAGCCAGCTCCATAATTGCAATTCGGATTCAAAAATACTTTCATGGTTCAATATAATATGAATTTCATTTTTACCACTCATCATTTTAAACCTGACTCCTCTCTGGTCTTATTCTAAGAATCAGTTCAAAGAGAAGATAGAAGGCCGCCATGAAAATCAGCCAATTGGGTTTAAGGGTGAGAATCATTGCTATACAATAAAGAATGAATGCACGAACCACATTTCCTATCGGACCATGAGTCTGATTCTCATCCCGGGTTTGATGTATTCCGATCTGAGCATAGAGGTTTATCAAAACAGCTATGGCAAAGATACCGATTCCCCAAAGATTGAGGTTGTTACTTAATAATAGAACAAAACCCGTAAGTATTGCTACTGCTCCGGTGGTTACATCACTATATAGAGCGGCTGATTTCCATCCAAAAACCACAGGGAAGGTCCGGTAGCCAGTGCTTCGATCTGCGGAGATATCTTTGAAATATCCCATTACCACAAAGTTTGCATACCCAAAGAAAATGGCTATAACAGCTAATAAAAATGCCAAGGACCGGGAATCCTGCAAATTAACAATGTCTTTGGTATGATATCCGCTCTCTACAAGTCTACCCATAATTGGTAGTAATGCCACAATCCATGAATTCCAGGGAGGTCCACCCCACCAGGTCCGTTTTAAAGATGTATAGGTTATCAATCCAATAACAGCCAGCAATCCAAAGATCAGGATTTCCGGATTTAAGTATCCCAAAATACAGACTGCCAATGCTAACCCGGTGAGACTAACAATTAAAACTTGCCTGCGAGAAATTATTCCTCTAACCAGTGGGCGATAGGATGCAGCGATTGCATCGGTATCGGTCTGAAAGCTATCAGTCAAAGCCTGACCAAAACCATAGGACAAAAATAGAGGAATAAAAGCCAATAAAGTTCTGATGATATTAGGGTTTTCAATAAATGCCAGCCCCACCAAACCGGCTGCACCCGAAATGAATAAAAGGTAGGGGCGCATTGTGATAACGTATGAGCGTAAAAAACCAATGCTCAATAATGGATAAATATTTCTATTCATATCAGATAACTCCCAAACGCTTGCCTACAAGTTTGAATTTATTCAAGGCCGTCTCTATCTCTTCCTGAGAAAGTGTGGCCATAACGCTGACCCGTAGGAGGGAGGATCGTTTTGGGACTGCAGGATAAACAACAGGATTGACTAATACCCCTTCCTCTTCCAACCCTCCTGCTAATTTAAAGGTTTTTTCATCATCGCCAATCATAACAGGGATAATTGGCGTTACGGTTTCTTCAATGGTGAATCTCATTTGCTTTAGCTCTTTTTTTAGCAGATTTGTGTTATTATGAAGTTTTTGGAGAAGCTCTGGTTCCTCTTCAATCACCTCCAAACAGGCTAACACTGTAGCTATTACAGAGGGTGGAGGACTTGCTGTAAAAACAAACGGCCGGGAATTCAGTTTTAAGAATGTCACAACCTCACTATTGGCCCCTGTAAATCCTCCTATTGTGCTCAGTGATTTACTAAAAGTTACGCATACAAGGTCGATTTCCCCCTCCATGTTAAAATACTCAAGGGTTCCATGTCCCTTATCACCCAATACACCAGTACCATGGGCATCATCCACCATAACTCTGGCATTGTATTTATCAGCAAGCCGTTTTATTTCAGGAAGATTGGCCACAGTACCCTTCATGCTGAAAACTCCATCGGTAACGATAAGTTTGTTCCGGGAATGGTTACAACTGGAGAGCTTCTTCTCCAAACTTCCCATATTATTGTGCCGGTATATTTTTACCTCTGCTTTTGAAAGCCGGCAACCTTCTACTATACTCGCATGATTTAATTCATCACTCAGGATAATGTCCCCTTCCTCAGTCAAAGCAGCAATCGTCCCCATCATGTTCATGAATCCTGTGCTAAAGATTACTCCATCTTCGCTGCCCTTAAACTCGGCAAGTTTTTTCTCAAGTTTGGAGTGTAAGCTGGAAGTGCCTGTGAGAACCCTGGAACTGCAGGAACCTGTTCCATATTCTCTTAAAGTTTTAATTGCCGAATCAATTACCTTTGGATGAGTAGCCAACCCCAGATAATTATTTGAACCAAGCATGATTAACTTCTTGCCCTTCATTTCTACAACCGGAGATGCGGTAGGATCAAATTCCCGAAGGTAGAAAAACTGATTTAACGATTTCAGGTATTCAACTCTTTTGTTGAATTCCCGACATTTATCAAAGAAAGACACTTTGAATGTATTTTATTTAACAATTTTAACATCTATTATAAAAACGATTTATATCTTTTTTGTCGTATTTTATGAGTCTGGTCTAAAAAGGGGGTAAGCGAAATATATAAACCTGATAATTAAACACTTATTGATAAATTGGCTTCATAGAACACTGAAAGCCAGACAAATAATAATTTCTCAACAATATATAAGATGCAAAAAATCAGAAGTTTATACAGACCAAAATATTCCACATGGAACATAAAAATTTATCATTCAAAGATATAACCATTAATTTTATAACAGTAAACCAAAAAAATGGTATCCTGTTTAAGCCTAACAATCAACCCAGGCTGTTTTCTTTTGAGAACGAGCTGAGTCAGCAGCAAAAAAAGCTGCTGGATGAGAGCCGGAAAAAATGGTTTTATCGTCTGATTTTACGCAGCATCAATGAGAGGGATTTCAAGCCCCTGTTTTTTGATAAAGACTGTCGTCCCAATGCCCCAATCAATGTTTTGGTTTCGGCGATCATTTTAAAAGAAATCAAAGACTGGAATTACAATGAATTAATTGACCTAAAATAAACAGAAAGGCAGGTTCAGACGTTCGTGTCCGATTTACCCCAATTGTAAGGCATGCTCTATACTCCTCATCAGTTTGTAAATCTTAGTCATAATTCTGTAAAACACTATCAATATTCAAGTTGTATTTTTGTATAAACACATTAACAAAATATAAGAAAAGGAGAAGAAAGGAGAGAAAAAGTGAGAGGAAGAAAATTGTTAAATC
>CAYNPZ010000268.1:0-5100 GCA_964399175.1 uncultured Bacteroidales bacterium
TTATTGATTATTATGTATTTCCATAGAAATCCTGCTTTTCCGGCGTTAGAAATCGAATATTTCTGCAGAAAGAGGGGTTATTCGACGAAAGGTATCCCATATTTCTACAGTACGATGGCTTACCCGATGAAGGGCATCCTATATTTCTGCAGTACGAAGGGTTACCCGATGCAGGGCATCCCATGTTTCTGCAGTACGAAGGGTTACCCGATGCAGGGCATCCTATATTTCTGCAGCACGATGGCTTACCCGATGAAGGACATCCCTTATTACTACAGACAAATAGGTTACTTCCCATTGGAAATCCCATATGCCTATAGAAACAGGGCTTGATTGACGTCAGAAAACCCATATTTCTGCTGATAGAAGGCTTCCCCAAAGTAAGGGAACCCCTGTTTCCTCAGTAAGTGGCTTACCTGATGTAAGGCATCCCTAATTTCTGCAGGAAAATGGGTTACCCGACTTAGGATATCCATTTAATCGGCCGGAACAAAGCTTTTCTATAGTTATCTGCCCCTTATCGGGGCAAGACAGAAGACAAGTAAATTCAGATATAAACAGATCAGGTAAAACAACCAGTTGTAGAGAGAAACCAATCACCTTATTTTTATATTTTAGAAGTAGCTTTCCGTGCAAATAAAGATATTGTTGTAATGTCCATTTTTGTATCTTTACGGTTCAGAAGAAAGAAACCTGATCACAAATAAAGACCGGATAATCCCATGCATTTGCCCTTATTTCAAGATATCCTGATCATCCTTGGCTTTTCTGTAATCGTGGTTTTCCTTTTACAGCGAATACACCTGCCATCCATCCTGGGCTTTCTGATTACCGGGATCATCATCGGGCCGGATGGGTTAAGCCTCATTGGTGCCGGACATGAGGTGGATATCATATCGGAAATTGGTGTGATTTTGCTGCTTTTTGTCATTGGCCTGGAACTATCTCTCAAGCAACTGGCTTCCATCCGGAAAACCATTTTTATCGGAGGAACGCTGCAGGTGGGTCTGGCAATTGCCATAACTGCGCTTATCAACAGACTGATGGGGTTTGCCTGGAATGAATCGGTGTTCATCGGCTTCCTGGTTTCTCTTTCCAGCACAGCCATCGTATTAAAGATCCTGCAGGACCGTAATGAGATATCTGCACCCCATGGCCGCAATGCGCTGGGAATACTCATTTTTCAGGACATCATTGTCATCCCTATGATATTGGTCACACCCATTCTTGCAGGAGAAACAACAAATGTCGGACTGGCCCTCCTGGGCCTGTTGGGAAAATCGGCTTTGATCATCCTGTTCACCCTGGTCAGCGCCCGCTATATTGTGCCCCGGGTGATGCACTTTATAGCCAAAACCAGGAGCAAGGAGCTTTTTTTGCTTACTACCCTTGCCCTCTGTTTTGCTGTGGCTTTCCTAACCTCAGAAGCCGGATTGTCCCTGGCCCTGGGAGCTTTTCTGGCCGGTTTGGTGATTTCCGAATCGGAATACAGCCATCAGGCCACAAGCACCATCCTGCCCTTTAAAGAATTGTTCACCAGTTTCTTCTTCATATCTATAGGTATGATGCTGAATGTAGGCTTCTTCTTAGAGAATGCCGGTATTGTGCTGCTTATCGTTTTGGTCGTTTTTATCATCAAAGGTACCGTAGCCACCTTTGCTACGGCACTCCTGAAACATCCTCCCAGAGTGGCGCTCTTAACGGGTCTTGCCCTGTTCCAGATCGGTGAATTTGCGTTTATCCTGTCCAGGGTGGGTATTGAAAACGGATTGTTAACCCCTCAAATGAATCAGTATTTCCTTTCGGTTTCCATTGTCACCATGTTTCTGACCCCTTTTGTCACCATGTTTTCCGAGGAGTTGTCAACCGTTTTGATTCCGCCTGCAATTCAGAGGAGATGGGGAATGTATCTTTCAAATGGCAGCAAAACGGAAAAACAACAAGAGCCTGAGCTTGACAACCATCTGATCATCATTGGTTATGGGATTAACGGAAGAAATGTGGCGAAAGCCGCAAGATATATAGATATGCCCTATGTCATCCTGGAACTGAATTCCGATACGGTACGTCAGGAAAAAGCAAAGGGCGAACCCATTATGTTTGGCGATGCCACCCATTCGCATATTCTCAATTCCGTGAAGATCAATAAAGCAAGGGTTGTGGTTATTGCCATCTCCGATCCCACGGCAACCGAATACATTGTATCCAATATCCGGAACATTTCACAAATGGTTTATTTAATCGTGAGAACCAGGTATGTGAGTGAAATCAATGAACTGATTGCACTTGGAGCCGATGAGGTGATACCGGAGGAATTTGAAACTTCTGTGATCATATTCTCACGTGTTTTACAGAATTTTATGGTGCCGGTGGATGAGATAGAAAAACTGGTCAGCTCCATCCGGGCCGACAATTATAAAATGTTTCAGTCACCGCCAAAACTCCCCAGAACCATCAAGCCCACAATAATTCCCGAGTTTAAAGTCACGGCCTTACGTGTGGAGGCTGACAGCGGCGATGTTGTTGGAAAATCTATTGCAAAAGTCAATATAAGAAACAAATATGGTATAAATATCCTGGCCATTTTGAGGAAAAATGAGATCATATATCCGGTATATCCGCATGAAAAGCTCCTTTACAATGATCTGATTTACGTAAGCGGTGATCCGGAAAATATTGAAAAGTTCCATAAGGCGGTAAAATGATACGGGAGAAATAAACCATCCGGAGGCATGAAACGATAAAGCCATTTTAAAATTGAATATCAAATGAATCAACACAAACCCTACCAGATCATTGAAACCCAACCGAGAGCTGGATCCCTGGTTACAGTACTTTTAGGGGTTGTGCTTGTCATATGGTTAACCTCAAATTATTTGCTGGGTATTTTTATTGCCATCATGGGCCTGGCTATTACCTTCATGCCAAGGGGATTTCTTATTGATAAAGAAAACAATAAAATCAAAAAAGTGTATTATTTTTTAGGTATCCCGATAGGCGAATGGCGTGAAATGCCCAACATTCAATATGTTTCTTTGTTAAGGGCGATACAAAAGTCAAGACGGCGCCAAAACCCTGCTCCTGCTTTTGCTTCCAGGGCGTCGAATCACTATGTATATCAGGTCAACCTGATTATAAAAGAAGACAGGATGAAGGCGCTGAGGCTGATCTCAACAACCCGGGAACATGCCATTAAAGAAGGATTGAAACTGGGAGAATACCTGGATGTTAAAGTTTTTGACCGCACCACTTCAAAGAAAAAACAGTTAAGATAATTATAATACCCATACAAAAAGCTTCAATTATGGAACCTAATGAAAATTTAAGAGACCAGATCTTTGGGATCATTAAGAAACAGATGGAAGAAAACAATCCACCGGAAATAAATGATGCTTATGACAGACTGATCAAAGAAGGTTACAGCGATTTTGAAACCAAACAATTAATCGGCCAGTGCGTGGCCGTGGAATTCTACAATGTCCTCAAACATGGAGAACCGTTTGATTCAGAACGGTATGTGAACAATTTGAAGCAACTTCCCAAAAAACCTTACGACAATGAATGATTTTTAATTTATAAATGAATGTTAATGAAGATAGAACATATTGCCATATGGGTCAGTGATCTTAAAAGGATGAAAAAATTTTATGAATATTATTTTCAGGGTAAGGCCGGAGAAAAGTACCACAATCCCAAAAAGCAATTTGAATCTTATTTCCTATCCTTTACTGAGGGATGCAGGCTGGAATTGATGTATAATCCGAAAATCGCTAGAAAGCAAAGTGATAACCTTGAACAGTACCCGAATTTGATCCATTTTGCCATCTCAGTGGACGGCAAAGAGAAGGTGGATGATCTGACGGAAAGGTTAAGAAAAGACGGTTTCCGGATTGTTGGAGAACCCAGAACCACCGGTGACGGATGTTATGAGAGTGTGGTGCTGGATCCGGAGAGCAATCGTGTAGAAATCACGGAATAAACCTCATATTGGTGTCTAGTTAAAAAAAGGAAAATATCATGGAGAAACTTAAAGCATCTTCAGTACAATTTGAGCACAAAAGCGGCGACAAAGCTTATAATCTCTCTGTAATCGACCAATTCTCCGAAACAGCTGCAAAGAAAGGATCAAAGGTCATAGCCTTTCATGAAAGCTGCATCACGGGATATACATTCACTCAAAATCTTTCAGAACAGGATATGCTTGAGCTGGCCGAATATATTCCCGAAAGCAGCAGCATAAAAGAATTAAAACAAATTTCACACAAACATAATGTAGTCATTCTCGCCGGTTTATTTGAGAAAGACCAGGACAACCGGTTATACAATACCTATGTTTGTGTCAACCCTTCCGGGCTGATAGCCAGACACAGAAAGATCCACCCGTTCATTAACCCCTATCTTTCCCCGGGAGAAGAATATACCGTTTTTGATCTCCATGGCTGGAAATGCGCCATATTGATCTGCTACGACAACAACATCATAGAAAATGTGCGGGCCACGAAGCTGTTGGGCGCTGATATCATTTTCATGCCCCATGTTACCATGTGCACGCCATCCTCTCGTCCCGGTGCAGGTTTTGTGGATCCAAAACTCTGGGAAAACCGTGAGGATGACCCCACCTCGCTGAGAATAGAATTTGACGGATTAAAAGGAAGGGCCTGGCTGATGAAGTGGCTTCCGGCAAGGGCTTTTGATAATGCAATTTACGTTGTTTTTGCCAATCCCATTGGGATGGATCATGATCAGCTCAAGAACGGCTGCTCTATGATCATTGATCCTTTCGGAGACATAGTTGCTGAATGCAGAAAGCTGGGAGATGACATGACAACGGCTACCCTTGTTCCGGAGAAGCTGACGAAGGCAGGGGGGCACCGTTATATCAAAGCCAGAAAACCCGGATTGTACAGGGATGTTCTTGGCCAGGAACATGAACCCGAACAAAAGGTAAGCTGGAAAAAGAAAGATTGAGCTTCCCAAAAAAATTTAATTAAAAAAATATCTCCGCCGGGTTGAACAATCGCCGCGGCGGAGATACTTTATTTTGTTAGTTATTTATTTTTACAGACTTACGACATGACTGGCGTCTTCAGTGAGGGTTTC
>CAYNPZ010000269.1:0-5081 GCA_964399175.1 uncultured Bacteroidales bacterium
TATAGTCGCGGAATCTGTCACCGTCTACATCGTGGTACTGAAAGTGGTGATCCGGGGAAAATGTGTGAACCTGGGAGGTTTCAACTTCCCCGTCAAAATAAACGTAATGAACCGTGCCGTTGATATCGGTGGTAACCAGGCGTGGACGGGTCCTTGGATTCTCCTGTTCCAGGGTAAATAAATTGTTCTTCGATCGTGCGAATTGAATTTCAGGTTTTATTCGAACCTGTCCCCTGCGGTTCAGGATATAGATCTGATATTTATCGGCAAAGACAATATAGTCGCGGGTATCTACCCTGAAATGTTGTACCCTTTGGTTCAACTTTGTATCTGTTTTGCCAAACTGCCATCCGGTTATGATATTACCTTCCTTTGAATAATCGTAAACCCTTTTGTTGTTGCAAGGCACGAATATCCGGTAATTTTTATTGTCATCATAGTCAAATACGGAAATTGGAGCAGTGGCAGGAGAAGGCAGTCTGACGGGATAATCCTCTACATAATTGCCGTTCCTTGCAATTAAGTGGAGTTTGTTTCTTGTGTTGAAGAGCATCTGGAGCTTACCGTTCTTGTAATAGTCAATCTGATAAATATCGCTCATAATGTGCTTCTCAAGCTGCTTTTCCCATAATACCCTTCCTGCTTTATTGATCAGATAGATCTTATTGTTCAAATCCTGCACAAAGATCTCGTTCTCTCCGGTATAATGATTGGTCACAAGTGCCGGTTTGAAGTCTGTTGCAGTATCCAGATGGGTCTCCCAGATTGTTTGAGGTTCTTTACTGATTTTTGGGATGTACTTGACAAATAAATTGTTGTAGACCATATCCCCGCTACCCATGAACTGAAAAGCAAAACCCTGAAATTTTCTAAAGTGTTTCTGGTTTTTCCGAAGTCCCTTTTGAAGATCCCTTCTAAGAAAATTAGAAACCAGTGAAGGGGAGCGATACATATTGGCATAGAAATGGAAGTTAGAGCGGTTGGAAAGGTAATCCGTGAATTCCTGGTAATTTTGGTTATGATCGAGAGTTTTATCCAAAATGTTGGAATAGACGATTTCCCTCAGCATATCCCTGCTGCCTGCAAATACAGCGTACTTGTCGATTAATGTGAAGTATCGGTTGCTGATACCCTGGAAAATATCACCGAAAAGCCTGTTGAAGAGGTTATTAACCGGAAGTTTGTATATCGGATATTGGGTTTCCTCATCAATAGATATATTCCGCACATTGGATTCGTCTGATTGATCAGCCATTTTTCCGGCAATTCTGGAAAGTTCGGACCTGACGTATTTCCCCCCTTTGGTTTTCATAACAATGAAAGCATTTTTTCTGGGATTCTCCATATCCGGATTCAGAAAAGCCAGCCCGATTTCCTCATTGACAAGTTTGTAAAAGAGCTCCTCAGGGTTAAAATGGTATTCTTTATCCATCGTTGAAAGCCAGTTGCTGTAGTCATCCAGTACTTCCCTGTCCCTGTATAATTTCTTGATATTCTTTCTGTATTGATTTTTATTGCTTAGGCCAAGACATATAAATGCAGTGGTATTGGAAGGGAGGATGCCTGCCATTTCAGTCTTTACAGGTTCCTGACTTTTAAACAGGTCGATCACCTCATTTCTTTCCGGGTCATCCACAGTGAATCCATTTAAAAGTAAAGCATCCTGCTTCAGGTTGATATCCAGGATGGACCAACGAGCAAAATCTCCCAGATTTCTTATATATCCACGGTAAGGATTGTTTAAGGGTATGGACATGACATCCGGAAAATTTTCAAAATTGATATATAGATTTGCGGCTACATGCTTCCCGGCTATATCAGAGACCTTTTTGAAATGCTTGTTTTCACTGAGTGCATTTTTTACGGAAGATTGCCGGATGGCTTTTTCCACCAGAAGCGGAGTGGTGCTGATGATTAAGGCTCCTTTTACAGGGGCGTAGGAAAATTTATGGGTATCTTTCTTCTGAATGGAATATAGCCTGACCTTATTATAGATTCTGGAATTTAACTGATGATCCTTCCTATTTCCCAATTGTTTAAAATAATGAAAGAGAAGATTCTTTTCTCTCAGATTCTTCATTTTTAACAGAAACGTAAAGCCCAGTCGTTTCTTTCCCTGTTTTTCCGCCACAACAATAAGTCTCCTGTTTTTTAGTAGTTCTTTGATTCGCTGGTGGGAGTTTATAAGCGTATCTACCGCATCCATTTTATCCCTGAAATCATTTACAGCCGGGATTTTGGTTGTTTCATTCCATATGGCATTATCTTTGGAAAGATTATTCAAAAAATTGACAGGATTCTGAATATCTATAAAAAAGGCAGATTCACCGGAAATCAATTTGTTCATGTTGTATTCGGGAATTTGCTGTTTTTTCAGGTAGAAATAAGCACCGGTTCCTCCGAGGATAAGAATGATCAGTATGGCAATTACCGTTTTTTTCATGGATTGTTTCAAATGATCAGGAAAATGTTGTCAACGCCTGAGCAAAGATATTATTTTTGCTGCATCATCTTGCCCCGGGGTTGGGTTAGGTTTTTAACAAGACAAAATTGTTTTGATATGACAGGTAATATGGTTAAAAAATGTTTTATTATTCTTTTTTTTATGGCCTATTCAACAATGGTTTTTTCTCAGGAACTAAAAATCTTCGATGCCGAAACACTGGAGCCTGTATCCAATGTAGCGCTGTACAGCAATGACAGGAAACATTCAGTTATTTCTGATCAGGATGGCATTGCGGCTTTAGATGGATTTAATGCGGGAGATTCCATTTTTTTCCAACATCCTACCTACAAACCGATAGTCAGAACCAAAGCTGAACTGAAGAAGCTGGATTATTCGATACCTCTTGATAAACGAACGATACAACTGAAAGAATTTGTAGTATCGGCTTATCGCTGGGAACAAAATAAAGAAGAAGTACCCAATAAGATCACCACCATTTCAAAACAGCAGATTGATTTTCAAAATCCTCAAACATCTGCCGAGTTGCTGGGTACCTCCGGAGAGGTCTTCATACAGAAGAGTCAGCTGGGCGGGGGCAGTCCTATGATAAGGGGTTTTGCCACCAATTCTGTGCTTCTGGTTGTTGATGGGGTAAGAATGAACAATTGTATTTACCGCAGCGGAAATCTGCATAATGTGATCTCTCTGGATCCGCATGCCATAGAAAATTCAGAGGTAATTTTCGGGCCGGGTTCAGTTACTTATGGCTCTGATGCCCTGGGAGGTGTGATGGATTTCCATACCAAAAGCGTAAAGCTTTCAACCACCGATCAGGCCAACAAAAACTGGAATATGATGGCTCGTTACTCTTCTGCCAATAATGAAATGACCGGGCATGTGGATTTCAACTACGGCCATCAGAACTGGGGATTTCTGACTAGCCTGTCGTATAGCGACTATGATCATCTTGAGATGGGCAGTCATGAGCATCCGGAGTACAGGAGGATGGAGTATGTCAAAAGAATCAACGGCCGGGATTCTATTGTGGAGAATGAACATCCCAATGTCCAGATACCTTCCGGATACGATCAGTTCAATTTTATGCAGAAACTAAGGTATCGGCCCGGGAGCAACTTCAATCTGAGTTATGGCTTCCACTGGTCCTCCACTTCGAATATACCCCGTTATGATCGACTTATACAACGAAGAAACGGCAGGCTTAAAAATGGAGCATGGTATTACGGGCCTCAGAAATGGATGATGCATGCCTTGAATGGCAAACTGGTCAGGCCCGGCAGTTTTTTTGACAACATGCAGTTTACCTTTGCCTGGCAGAATTATGAAGAAAGCCGGCACGACAGAGGATTCAGGGAGGAATGGCTGCGTCACCGAACGGAAAATGTTCAGGCCCTGTCGCTTAATATTGATTTTGATAAGGAATTTGGAGAGGATTTGCTTTATTATGGCGTGGAATATGTTTACAATCATTTAAATTCCACTGCTTCAAGAGAAAATATTGTAAGCGGGGAAACCATCCCCACGCAAACACGTTATCCGAACGGTGACAATGATTATTCGACCTTTGCCGGATACATAAGTTATAAACGTAACATTGGCGAGCAATTTACTACGATTACAGGTGTTCGTTACAGCCATTTTGATATACAATCCACGCTGGATACCTCTGCGGCATATTATAATTTTCCATTCACCAAAATGACTTTAAGCACCGGCGCTTTAAACGGGTCCGTTGGTCTGGTCTATCGGCCAAAGGAGGACTGGCAGATTAACCTGAACGGATCTTCAGGATTCCATGCCCCCAACATTGATGATATGGCTAAGGTTTTTGACTCTGAGCCTAAAAGTGTGATCATGCCCAATGATAATCTGGAGCCCGAATATGCTTATAATGTAGATTTGGCAGTAGAAAAGCACCTCGGAAAGAGGTCTCTGATTGAATTGACAGGATTTTACACCTTGCTTCAGAATGCTATGGTGAGGAGAGAATCCACTTTCAATGGGAAGGATTCTATCATGTATGACGGAGTCTTAAGTCAGGTGCATAAGGTAGTTAATGCTGACCAGGCCTATGTTCACGGGTTCAGCTTGGATTTCAATATCCTTTTGCCTTACAATATGCAATTCAGTTCAAATTTAACCTATACAAGGGGCGAAGATGATGAAGGGGTCCCTTTGAGGCATGTGGCGCCCACTTTCGGCGAAGTATCGTTGAAGTATGATGAAAGGCCCCTTGTGTTGGAAGTATACAGCAGATTTAACGGTGAAATTTCCAATGAAAGGCTTGCTCCGAGCGAGCAATCCAAAACCCATATGTATGCATTCAATGAAAGGGGCAATCCCTATTCTTCGGCATGGTGGACCTTGAATTTTAAGGGTTCTTACCGGATCAGCCAATATCTTACATTGAATGCGGGAGTGGAGAACATATTTGATGTCCGGTACCGACCTTATTCTTCAGGTATTGCCGCACCCGGCAGGGATTTTATGATGGCCCTGAGGGCCCGGTTCTGATTAAGGGTTATTCAGGCATGGAAATTGTACTCTATTTAAAGGATTAATTGGCCTCAACACGATGAAATTAATAATACAAATATTCATTGGATTGTGGATTATG
>CAYNPZ010000270.1:0-5080 GCA_964399175.1 uncultured Bacteroidales bacterium
CGTTACAATAGAGACCCTGTTCAAATGAAGCGGCATAAAGGAAATCATGCTCTTCCTTGGTAATATCAAGGTTATTCATTACAGCAAAATTCTCATTAAGCTGCTCATAATTAATAATACCCGGTATAGTCGTATGAACATGGGGAGTTTTCAGGGCCCATTTCAATGATGCTTGATAAGGCATTTTTGTATCTGAATTCTTTCCAATATCTCCCCCTCCCATAGTTTTCATGGCTACAATACCAATGCCGGCTTTGGAGGCCTCTTCAATGCGCTTTGTCAGTAAATCCTTATGATCCTGTCTGAAATTATAAGCTGTCAGCACTACATCATGTACACCACCATCAATAACAGCCTTAATTACTTCAGGCTCATTACTGTGTGTAGAGACACCTATATACCTTGTTTTACCCTGTTTTTTTGCTGTCTTTAAAGCATCCAAAACTTCCTCATTCAATACATCATCCCTTGATGATACTGCATGTGAATAAAGAATATCAACATAATCCATTTTCAATCGCTTCAGGCTTTCATCCAGCCTTCTCAAAAACTCCTTCTTATCCCTGGATCCTACTTTGGTAGCTATGGTAAAAGAATCGCGGGGATAATCCTGCAGAACTTCTCCGAGCATCTTTTCGTTGTTGCCATTCTGATATCCATGGGCCGTATCAAAATGCTCTATGCCAGCCTTCATTGCAGCTTTCGGTAGATTCGGGTTGTCGGCACGCATCACACCGAAACTGACAACAGGCAATTTGATGTCTGTGTTACCCAGTCTCCTCTTAACAACTTTGCCCTGCCCTTCTGATGAATGGATGGTTCTGATGGATTCGGAACCCACCACTTTATTTGTAAACAAGGCTCCTGCAGTTCCCAGCAGTGAAGTCTTCAGAAATGTTCTTCTGTTAAAATCATTGTTCTTCATAATCATCCTTTTTTATTGGTTTTACATTGGCCTGGTTCTGTATATCTCATTGTTCCCCCTCGATAACCTTTATCCGTTACCATGTTTGCAATTATTCCCTAAATGTATTGTTGGCGAACCGCCCAGATATCAGACCTAACCCTAATTATTTATCGAAGCAAGATAATAAGATTTACACTTACAACAAAAATATTCAGATATGGTTATCGGAATTAAATCCATACCTTCTTATTATTACTTTCCGGCGATGTCAATTATTTCAGCCTTCCGATCAACTTTTTGGGCAGATAAAATATCCAGACTTCCATATAATTTCAACTCATTCTAAATAAACATCCGGAATTTTATATGAGAAACACCGTTATCCTGGAGTATTCATTAATGCTACTGATAAGCAGGAAAATGAAGTTTATGAAAGCGGGATGGACCCTATCCCACACCAGAAAAAACAGTCTTTTAAGAAATATATTGAATCAAAAAGCCAGATTTTACCCTGAATAATCCGGATAAAAACAAAGAAATGAATAAATGGCTAACAGATAGAAATTTATTACATTCGGGCCACATTCCTTGACAAATATACAGTAAACATTATAAATTTCTTCAGGTACGTCATGGTGTCGTCCCGGGGCTATCTATGACTTCTCAGAGCAGTTCGAACCATGATAAATTCATTGATGTTATCCATGTCTATCAGACCCTTCACTTTTTCATTTTCAACTACCGGGGCCATAGTGATCTGCTGGGATCTCATCTTTTCATAAGCCTCTTCGAGGGAGGTATTCGATTGGAAAACGGTTACATCCGTATTCATGATCTTCTCCAATTCAGTATTTTCATCATATTTCATCAACCCCTGAATGATATCGTTTCGGGTAAGCACACCTACAACGCGATCCTCATCAGTTACTATAAACCGCTGTTCCTGACCGTCCAGAAGAATTTCAACAGCACGATTCAGGTTATCCTTCGGATGCAAAGGGGTATATTCGTGCATCAGCACCCGTTCTACTGTATAACCGGATAATATTGAAGTATATTTAACCATTTCATATTCCCGCTGAGCACCGATGTAGATGAAGATGGCTATAAAAATCAAAAAGGGATTCGTATATAAACCCCAGATGGCAATAAAGAAGGCAAATACTTTACCGATATTCATCGCCACCATGGTAGCCTGATCCCGTGGAAGTTTCATAGCTAAAAGCGAACGGAAAACTCTGCCTCCATCCATAGGGAAGGCAGGAATGAGGTTAAAAATCGCCAGCATCAGATTGGCGAACATTAAAACAATTAAAAAATTGGATTGATCAATTACCCGCAAATCTTCAGGATTCAAATTCATCTGACCGGCCGCACTCAGTAAAATCCAGAGAATAAAAGCAATTCCAAGATTCAGCAAAGGCCCGGCTACTGAAACAGCCAATTCCTGTTTGGGATCTTCCGGCATTTTTTGCAGATCAGCAACACCACCAATCGGCAAAAGGGTGATGCTGCGGGTTGGAATACCATAACGTCTGGCGGTGAGGGAATGCGACAATTCATGCAACACAACACAAAAAAATATGGAAAGCACAAATAAAATGGAATATAAAATGGGGCCAAGTCCCAGTCCCTGCCTGAGATCAATAAATACTATCCAGGCAATGATCAAAAGAAATGTCCAGTGAACCGAAACCCTTATGCCAAATGGCCTGCCTAAAGTGAGCGAATATTTCATTTATTTGGCTTTTAATATTTATAATCAAGCAGCAATTTAAAAAAATCCTAAAAAAAATGAATTCTACTATCTTATATTACAAACGCAATTTTTTACGCTTTCATGCGATTATACCTAAGACAAATATAAGCCAGATAAAGTTTTGTTTTCCTTATACTTTGTTGCCATATGCGGATGATCCAATGCTACACAAATTCGTCCTAACTTGAAGAAAATAAAGGATTTTGATATATTTTTGCAAAATATTCATGTATTAATGTTTCAACAAAATACGGAATTATGAACGACATCACAATCGAGACAAAGGGAGAGCAAGTGCCTGCTTTAGGTCTGGGTACCTGGCTGCTTAGAGGCAATTCATGCATCAACACGGTATTAAATGCCATTTCAGTTGGCTACCGCCTAATCGATACGGCCCAGGATTATGATAATGAACATGAGGTAGGTGAAGGAATTCAAAGGGCTGACATAATTCGTAACAATTTGTTTTTGGTAACCAAGCTGCACCCCTCCAATTTTGCTTATGAAGATGCCCTTCATGCAACAAGAGAAAGCTCCCACAAACTTTATGTTGATTATATTGATCTGGTTTTGTTGCATTGGCCCAACTCGGAGATTCATCTGGAAGAAACCCTCAAAGCATTAAATCAACTTCAAAACGAAGGGACAATTAAACATGTAGGATTAAGCAATTTTCCACCTTCCCTGGTGGATGAAGCCACCAAATATGCCGAAATATTCTGTAACCAGGTAGAATTTCACCCTTATCTGGTGCGACAGTATTTACTGAATCATGCGAAAGAAAATGATTATCTGCTCATGGCCTACAGTCCGGTCGCCAAAGGAAGGATCCTGGAGGATGCAGTTCTTCGCGATATCGGAAAGCAACATGGAAAATCCCCGGCACAGGTATCGCTTCGATGGCTAATACAGGAAGGCATCGTCCCGGTACCCAAGGCCAGCTCTGAACCACATTTAGAAGAAAATGCCGATGTATTTGATTTCCACCTTTCAGATGATGAGATCAATGCCATCCGGGCACTTGATCGTGGCCTCCACCTCGATCCTGTAAGCGATATGGCGGATGAAGGATGAGCAAAAACTCGCTAAATACGAGGAGAAAATCAATAAAGGCATTATCAAGCCTAATCTTCCGAGACAAAATCCGGTAGCAATGCAAACTATCATCCAGATTAAACATAGAGTTCCAGGGCATCCCTAAGGATTTTAACCAGAACCGGATCCTCTCTGTCATACACATCAGGGATGCCAAGGACAACTATTCTTCCGGGATCCGCGGAAAAAATGGATTGTATTTCATGCTTCATATAATCTTCCATTACAAAAATGAGATCCGCTTTTTTTATAATATCACCACTCAAAGGCCGTGCAGCCCATCCTGAAATTCCCGCTGACAGGGTTTTTACATCCACCCCCTTCGACCGTGCAAGACTCTGGAATACGGTTTCAGCAGTCGGACTTCTGTTCATGTTGGCAAGACAAACAAAAAGATATGTTTGTTTCTCCTTTTTCATACCTGTTTAATAAACCCATTAATTTCCACTTTATTGCTTATCATCATATTGCTAACAAACCACCCCTACAAATACCTTCTGAAACAAAAGATTGTTGCATCTTTTTACTATTATCTCAACACTCCAGCCTTAGGTTTTTAAGCCGATAGCCTGAAGTGTTTCGAAATTCGGTAATTGGAATTTGAATTTCCCCCTTGCCAGCGGACAGGTATTTGAAATTTGGAAATTGATGTTTGGATCCGATAGCTGTCGGATTTGATAAATGTAATTTGTTGTCAGCCTCTTTTAATTTATATAGCTGTCTGTCTATTCTTCCAGTTCCTTCACATCATAGGTTTTTTCTCTTTCATCAGCTTTTTCTTCCCATTTCGGAACCACTTTCTCCATGAATTTTTCTTTTTGCCGGTCCAGTTTTTCCATATCGAGACCAACCACTTTCTGAGCCTTGGCCTTGGTGGAAATATCCGGCACAGGGACTTCCTTGTTGTAGCCCAGATCAGCCAGAATCCTGGCCAGTTTCAGGCGGGCATTCTGGGCAATGTCAATACCTGTGTTATAAATACTGAGACATTCGATGGGCGAATGGAAGGGAGCGCCATGACTGTTGGCGACAAAACCCCATCTCCATTGAGCATGACGGATATCCATCAGTGCATCGTGCATTTGTTCCTCAGTTGCTCCAAGCTCCCAGGCCTTTTGGGCTTCAAAATGGGCTTTTACCAGCAACTTTTCAAGCTGATACTGGCTGGCCTTTACCTTATCAAAGCGGGTATAAACATTTTCTATCAGCTCCTGTTCTGATTCTTTATGGCAAACCAGGCAGGTCTTCTCAACATAATTCAAAGGAGACACAATTTTGTGGTCGGTAAATTTCTGTCCGCCCTCGCTGGTATAGGGCAT
>CAYNPZ010000271.1:0-5067 GCA_964399175.1 uncultured Bacteroidales bacterium
GCATTCACAGTATATTTCAATGACATTCAATCAGGATTCTAACCCCGACTTAGGTCGAAAGACAGGAATAATTCTTAAATTATTCGGGCTAACCCGAATACATTTTAATTCCAGAATTCAGTACGCTACCCTATGCTCTTGAAAATTAACTCCGCATTAGAAAATTATCTGTTCTAAAACATATAAACAATATTAATTTGCAGATAATACAGAACTCTCAGTGATTTATCCCTTTTTTAAAGAAAGTCTCTACAACTGATTTTTTTCATCATGTCAGTTTAAACCCAAAATGAGAAAGGCCATCCAATTTATTTTAAAACCGGTTCAATGAATTCATTAAAATTATAAATGTCCGGATGAACATATGATTAATATTTACAAAAAACTGAATGTAAGTGGGTATATATAATAATTGGTGACAAAAAAAAGATTTATATATTTGTTTCATCTTATGATTCAGACAAAGGTATATTTTTAAATTTAAAATCAATGCATTATGCTTAAAGGCCATCCGAAAGGACTAATAGTAGCTTTTTTTACTAATATGGGTGAGCGATTCAGCTATTACACCATGTTATCAGTTTTTGTATTGTTTCTTCAGGCAAGGTTTAACCTTAGTGCAGGTGAAGCTGGAGATTATTACGGCGGTTTTCTGTTTGGAATCTATTTCTTACCTATTGTGGGTGGTATTATTGCAGACCGCTGGGGATACGGACGTACAATCTTGTGGGGAATCATAATTGCCTTTATAGGAAGTATACTCATAGCTGTTCCCGGCTTTTTTGAACAGGGATATTTTTCAATGCAATTTGAGCTTATGATCATCATTATATCTCTGATTATCATGGCGGCGGGAACCGGATTGTTTAAAGGAAATCTTCAGGCACTGGTAGGTAAGATGTATGATTTTCCTGAATATGCTCCGAAACGGGATAATGCTTTCAACATCTTTTACATGGGCATTAACATCGGAGCTTTTTTCGCACCTTTTGCAGCAACAGGCGCTATCAATAGTATACTGGGGAAAAAAGGCTTTGAGTATGAAAGCAGCATGCCCCATTTATCTATTCTTAATGAAAAGGCCCATCCGTTTCTGGATAAAATGATAGGGACCCTTCAGGGAAATTTCAGCGGTACAATGCATTATACTGAAAAAATTCAGTCGATTCAACAACAAATGGGTTTCAGTGGTTCAATCAGTGAGTTTACCAGTACCTACAACTCTTCGTTATCTATTGGATATAGCACTGCATTCGCTGTTGCAGCGGCCGCTATGATCATATCTCTTGTTGTATTTGTGGTGTACAAAAAATATTATCAGTATGCAGATTATACAGAAAAACAAGCAAAAGAAAAAGCAGCGAAAGAAGGAAAAGAATATTCAACTGTTACTATGTCCAAAGAAGAAGAAAGGAAAAGAATAGTTGCGCTAGGCCTTGTTTTTCTGACGGTTGCTTTTTTCTGGATGGCATTTCATCAAAACGGATTTACTTTAACCATATTTGCGCGTGACTACACAGAAAGCCAGGTTAGCCCATTTAATTACTTATTCTTTGATTTACGAACCTTGCTGCCTATATTGGCTGCCATTGTCGGATTGATTTATTTGGTCCGCAGGAAAGTTCGGCAAAAAACAAGGGCAATAGGTGGAGCCTTGTTGGTTGGAGGAACAGCTATAGCTTATTACTTTTATACCCGTTTTGATCCGAACCCGATCATCGAGCCCCAGCTATTTCAATCATTTAATCCATTATTCATTGTATTCCTAACTCCTGTAATAGTTGGATTTTTCAACTGGTTGCGTAACAGAGGGCAGGAACCTTCTTCCCCAAAGAAAATGGGAATCGGAATGTTCATCACAGCTTTATCTTTTGTGATAATGCTGATTGGAGCCCTTCACCTGCAAAACGTAACCGGTCTGAGTCCATACTGGTTGATTGGAACCTACTTCATAATCACTATTGCTGAATTATTCATCAGCCCCATTGGTATATCCTTTGTAGCTAAGGTAGCGCCACCACGGTTCAGCGGACTGGCCCAGGGTGGCTGGCTTGGGGCTACTGCCATTGGGAATCTGGCCGCAGGTCTTATTGGAAGGCTGTGGGATATTGTAGAGATTTGGCAGTTTTTCTTATTGGTGATTATCCTCACAGTGATATCCGGAGTATTTATTTTCTCAATAATGAAAATATTGAGGAATGCAACGCAATCATCAGACAAATAAATGCAGAAATATTAAAACCATCATATTATGAAAACCCGTTTAACAATAATGACAGGCATTCTTCTGAGCTTGTTCCTCTTTTCAGGTTGTCAATCCGAATCAACCCCGGAAGACCTTCAGGAAGATGTTAAAGAGATAAAACGTCTTGAAAAACAATCAGGAAACATTGAAAATAAAGAGGATGCATTTGAGTTGATGAGAAGTCTGAACCAGAGTATGAAAAGCATTCGCGACAAAATCCTCGACATGGATGAAAAATATCGCACAGCCTCTGAAAGTGAAAAAAAGGAGATGGAAAGGAAATTTGAACAAGCCAACACTGAAATAGACGAATCGTTAAAAGTCATCAGTGAAAACATTGAGCCATACAAAGAGGATGAAAAGGTGTCCAAAATGCTCGATATACTGAACGAGATTATGATCTCGAAATAAATAACGCACAGCATCCGAGGCAAAGATTCCTCCGCTACAGCCACAGTAAGCGGGGGAATTCTTATTTTGTTAAGGGCAGGGGAATGCAATTGGCATTCGGTAGTCATTCGTTGTATTCGCAGAAATTTTAAAGTTGGCGGTTGGTAAACTTTGAAAAGCTGTTTTTGGCAGGGGAATATATTTGTCATTCAGTGGTCATTGATTGTCATTGATAGACATTTGTTTTGTTTGACGGGAGTTTGACCGTTTGACTGTTTGACGGGAGTTTTTGGGGAAAGTTAGCTGCTGGAAAGCAACTGTTGAAAAACCGAGGCAGGCTGGATGATGAGGCTAAAGGCATTCGGCCGGTTGTTTGGCAACCCGTCTGACCGGTTTTTGGATACACATGGCCGGAACAACTTCGGCATACGAGCCATCGGATCTCAGAAAAAATTTTAATCATGCATGCCGGTCGGACGGGTTGAGCGTTGGCAATTGAAAGAGCAGGTATATAGCAAACTTATGCTAAGGCAAAAAATTTTTCTTAACATTTTTCTCACCTTCATTTTCAGGTCCTTTTTTATTACCTTTGTTTAAAAGATTGAATTATAAACCTTACTGCCCAGTGAATAAGAAAGCGCATATAACGCTCATCCCTGGAATTCATCGAGGTTTAAAAATCCATTGGATGATATTATTGGGGAGGATGCTTTACATATTGCTCTTTCCAGGATTCATCAAGTGGATGTATTGTCAAGCTGGAATTTCAGACATATTGTAAATCTTGATAGAATCAGAAAATACAATTCGGTTAATCTTAAAAACGGTTTTTCAATATTAGAGATTCGAGCACCTAGAGATATAATTAAATTTGAAGAAGATGAAGACTAAAAAGGATTTTGATGCAGTAAAAATGATGCGTGATATTCGGAATAAGAGACACGCAGAATATGAAAAAAATCCGCAATTAAGAGAGAAAAGGTTGGCTGAGATAAGAAAAAAGTATGCGAAAAAAATAAAAAACCAAAAGACCGCCAGCCACTAACATTTAAGTATCGTTTTTGGCGATAGCCAAATACCCGTCAGGGGCCGGAAAAGTTGTACTTTATGTTTCGTCAGAGGCCGAACAGGGTGAACTAAACCGGGTCTTACACAAGTACCATATTATATTGTGGAACCCCGAAGGGCTCAGCGAAGCCAATCGATTTCAGTAATTTTTCCTTCTCTGTAAACCAAAAAGGAAATTTAAAGACTAGATTTTTTCATCCGGAACGTACCTTTCTTCTTATAAAGTTTTCCATTATTAAGAATCATTCTAAACTCACAAAAACATTGGTTCCCACAATGATTTTTTCTTAATATTGCTTTTCTTGTAAATGAGAATGATTCTTATTTAAGATTTAACTAAAAATGGAACACAGTCAAGAAGAAATACGCCATGCGCTTTCAGAAAAGGGTCTCAAGGTTACACCTCAGAGAATTGGTGTTCTTGAGGCCATATATAGGCTGAACAATCATCCTACAGCAGAAAATATAATTGAGGAAGTGAGAAAAAACCATTCCAATATCGCAGCGGGAACAGTTTACAAGGTACTCGACACATTCGTTAATAATAAGTTAATCAAGAAAGTCAATACAGATAAAGGTGTTATGAGATATGACGGTATCATCGAACATCACCATCACCTGTATAATCCGAAATATGATGTAATTCAAGATTATTTTGATGAGGAACTTGACAATCTGCTCAGGGATTTCTTCAGAAAAAGGAAAATTAATGGATTTCAAATAGATGAGATTAATCTTCATATTAGGGGAAAATTTGTCAAACGCTAAAATTTATTTAGAATTGATTTTATATAAAATACCAACAAATAATCTAAAAACATAATAACTATGGGAAAACAATCAGACAAAGCAAGCAAATGTCCGGTTACCGGAGCAACAAGCAAACAAGTCTTGGGCAATGATCCTCAGGGGCCTAAACAGCTAAACCTGGATATTCTTCGACAGCATTGCCCTCATTCGAACCCAATGGAATCGGATTTTAACTATGCCGAAGAATTCAAAAAACTGGATTTGAAAGCTGTGAAGCAAGATCTCCATCATATAATGACGGATTCCAAAGACTGGTGGCCAGCAGACTGGGGCCACTACGGAGGACTCTTTATCCGTATGGCCTGGCACAGCGCAGGCACTTATCGCATAGCCGATGGGCGTGGAGGAGGAGGCACCGGGAACCAGCGCTTTGCCCCGGTAAACGCCTGGCCGGATAACGTGAGTCTTGACAAGGCAAGACGCTTGCTCTGGCCAATTAAACAGAAGTATGGCAGGAAAATATCCTGGGCGGACCTCTTGATCCTTGCCGGAAATGTCGCACTGGAATCCATGGGCCTTAAAACATTCGGTTTTGGAGGCGGCCGTGAAGATGC
>CAYNPZ010000272.1:0-5053 GCA_964399175.1 uncultured Bacteroidales bacterium
CCCGAATTGCTTTGCAATACCTCTATTAATGAATATAAATTATACAGTGCCAATAAAATACCTGAACGAAAAGTCGGGATCCCCAGCCTGGAAGGAGATAATTGGCCGGAAGGGAAATACGATACCGACAACGGACTGGCAGCCCATACAGTGAACTGGAAAAAGCTGGATGCTATGCCCAAAGAAAAGCTAACCGCATTGGATTATAACTGGGAAATCCTTCAGCCGGATATCATGGCTCGTAGTATGGTGCTTGCCGGCGATAAGCTTTTCCTTGCCGGCCCAAAGGATATAGTGGATGAAAAAGAGATGTGGGGTCGCTCCAATGAGAAAGCATTTCAGGAGAAAATGCAGGAGCAGACTGAATGGCTGAAAGGCAAAAATGGAGCTTTTATCTGGGTTGTATCAAAAAAAGATGGAGAGCGGCTGGCCCGTTATAAAATAGACTGTCTGCCGGCACATGATGGTTTAATTGCTGCAGAAGACAAACTTTATATGGTCAGCGAAAAGGGTGAGATATTTTGTTATGAAGGAGAGTGATAATTAGAGCCTGTTCATCAAGTCGAAAGCTCTTTTAAATTATTTCCGCGTTACTTCATATTTGTTCCCTGTGAAACTCTGTGGTTCAAAAATATAATATTAACCACGGAGAACACAAAGAAAATCATGAAGGAACACGAAGGACTTTTTGGACAAACTCTAATTAGAATGTCTTTTGATATAGGCCTTTTGTTATTTACCAATGCAAACTTTTTAAATTGTTTGTACTCTTTATAAATTAATATATTGTTAAGTTAAATCTTTGTTTAAAAGGAAAGGAAAGAAGCTATGATTTTGAAAAAGCGGATGAAGTCAATCATTGTTGCAATGGTTCTTCTTTTCGGAGCTCATTCTGTAATGTCATGTTCCGTACCGGTATTTCAGTATGCGATGGAACGCTGGAATCAGTCGTTTTATGATGGGGTATTGTTTTATAAGGGCAGTTTGAGTCAGGAAGAGAAAGAAACCTTTGCCGAGTTTCAGGAAATGCTCAATAAGGACAACTCAGTGCTCAATCTTCGTATTGAAAAACTGGATGTTGAATCAAATCCCGATCAATACGAACAATTGCTGCAGGATAATAAACCCGGTAAGCTACCTGCTCTTGCCTTGTGGTTTCCGCGGGAGAAAGGGAGCAATAAACCTTTTTGGACCGGTCCACTTCATATGCCGGTATTGAAAACTATGATGGAGTCTGCAAAATGCAGGGAGTTAGCTAATCATTTAATTGAAGGAAGTCCTGTTGTATGGATGCTTGTCCAACCAGCCGGTCAAACAGATAAGGATGAGACTGCTGTTAGATTGAAAGAAGGAATTTCAAAAACGGTGACTGAGATGAAACAAAACCCTCGATTTGAACACCTGTTTAAAAGCGAAGAGGGGGAGGTTTCTTTTCCCGTGGTAGAAGTTTCCGCAGACAACGCCAGTGAAGCGGTTTTGCTTTCTACGATCACGGGCCTTAAAGAAGGGTCCGGGATAAATGAACCCTTGGTTATACCGGTTTTTGGCAGGGGAAGGGCTCTAACCACTGTTACCGGAAAGAATATATCTCAGGAAACTATCTACAACATCATGAGGTTTCTTATGAGTCCATGTGCCTGTCAGGTGAAAACGGCCAGCCCGGGAACAGATTTGTTGGTAAAGGCTAATTGGGAAAAAGCATTTAACGAGTATTCAGATCAACAGTCTTCTCCAACGCTTACCAGTGTGATGCCAGACTCTGCCTCAGCCTCCGGTTCAACAATTACTACTACAGAGAAGGATTCCATCATTGATCTTACTACCGACCAGAATGCTTCATTTTTTAGTTCTAAAATAATGAATACCACCGGTAGTATAATAGGGATTCTTGTTGTGGTGATCGGGGTGGTTACTGTTATTGTTTTAAAGCGAAGATAAGGAAGATCAATATGAAAAAATGGATTTCCGGCCACAGATTGGTTAAGGATGAAATGGGTTATCGCAGGAGAAATTTTATTCTTTCTGTGGTTTCTGTTTTTATTGCCATAAGTGCATTGATCGGTTCAATACTGATTCTACGTATCCATGATTATCGCACCAACCAGATCCTACAGACCAAAAAGGCGCAACTGGAACAGCGTATGGATTCCCTTCGGAATGATATGCGTAAAGCAACTCTGGAACTGGGTTTCAATATTTTGATACTTCCTAAAAATCAGGATGTCTCTGATTGGTATGCCAAAGATTATGGGGATACGTATATGCCGGAAAATTATGTAGAGGAACTGGCCGGTTCAGGTTTACTTATAGCCAGGCATTTTCTTCCGATTTTGCAAACCAGGGTGAAATGGGAAGAAAAAGATACCGAGATCATTCTGATTGGTACGAGAGGAGAAGTGCCGAATCAGGATAAGCCCTATAGAGAGCCCATGGTGAATCCCGTATCCGAAGGTACCATCAAACTGGGATATCGTCTCCATAGAAAATTGGATCTGAATGAAGGAGAGAAAATTCAACTTAATGGGGAGCAATTTATTGTAGATGAATGTTTTGAGGAAAGGGGCAATAAGGATGATATCTCCGCCTGGATTCATCTGAAAGAAGCACAGCAAATGGTGAATAAACAAGGAGTGATCAATGCTATACTTGCATTGGAATGTTTGTGTTTTGGAGATGTAGAGCCCGGAGAATTAAGAAGTAAAATAACGGAGGTTCTTCCCGGAACACAGGTGATCGAGCAGGGTAGCAGCAAGATCCTGGCAAGAGAAGAAGCCCGCATGAAAGTACGGGAAAGAGCAAAGCAGTCCATACAAAGTGAAATGAAACATCGTCAGAATTTACGGGAAGTACGGGAAAGCATTACTTCTGTTTTGATTCCGGTGATTTTTATTGCATGTGGCGTTTGGATCGCGTTTTTGGGCTTACTGAATTTCCGTTCGCGGCGTGGAGAGATCGGTATCTTCAGGGCAATGGGTTTCCCGGTTGGAAAGATTTTGCAGGTCTTTCTCTCGAAGTATTTTATTGTTGGTATTTTAGGTGGTATTACGGGATTTCTGGGAGGACTTCTTTCCAGTTACATTTTCAGTGTGTTCCTGGAAGGCTCATTTGTTTGGATCAACCCTGAACCCTCGTATTTAGCCTGGTTGCTTCTTATTTCCATTGCGGGTGCCACGCTGTTGTCAATAATGGCAGCATGGATCCCAGCCTTGGCAACCGCCAGGGAGGATCCCGCAGAAATACTGCACAGAGAGTAAACCGAAATTCAGCGAAAAGGATGTATTAAAGTCAAAGAATTATAAGAAGCGTATGCTTATATTTAATAATATCAATAAAACATTTCATGTAAAACAAGGAACTGTTGAAGCCTTGAAAGACATCTCTTTTGAGCTTGAGGAAAGTACGTTTTTAACGGTTAACGGGCCCAGCGGATGCGGGAAAACCACCCTTTTGCTGATAGCCGGCTCTTTGCTGCATCCTACAAGCGGGAATGTCACTATAGACGGCCAGGATCCTTATAAGATGAACAATGCCCAAAGGAACAGGCTTCGGGCCAATACCCTCGGATTTGTTTTTCAACAGTTTCATCTTATTCCATACCTTTCTGTACGTCAAAATATTGTATCTCCTGCTTTGGCTAATGGAAATCCCGGCACCAACAACAGGGCCGAGCAGCTTGCAGAGCATTTCGGACTCTCCGGCCGAATGGATCATTACCCGTATCAGATGAGCATGGGAGAAAAACAACGAACCGCTCTGGCCAGAGCTTTGTTTAACAAACCCCGAATGATCCTGGCCGATGAACCCACCGGGAACCTTGATGAAGACAACGCACACATCATTTTTTCATATCTCCGGGAGTATACCCGCGAAGGTGGAAGCGTTTTGCTGGTATCTCACGACAGCAAAGCAGCTCAATACAGTACCCGCATATTGCACATGCAAAACGGAAAATTATTGCCGGAATAGTCTGATCCGGAAATTTTATGGACTGCCCCACGGTATTTTAGGTATTTTTATTGTTGCGCCCGGAGTTAACAAGGTTATCATCACAAATGGAAATAAATATGAAAAGGTTAATTTCTGCCTGGAAACTCATTAAAAGTGAAATAGGTTACCGAAAGATGAATTTCATTCTCTCTGTCATTTCCGTATTTATCGCCATAAGTACCTTAACCGGTTCCTTTATGATATTGCGCATCCATGATCTTCACACCAATCGGATTCTTCAGACCAAAAAGGAACAACTGGAACAGCGTATGGATTCCTTGCAGAATGAGACCCGGAGAGCGATGTTGGAGGTAGGGTTTAATATTACAATCCTGCCTCAAAATCAGGATGTGTACGAGTGGTATTCTAAGGGTTACGGGAATACCTTTATGCCGGAACAATATGTTGATAAGCTTGAAAATTCAAATTTAGAGGTTTTCAGGCATTTTCTTCCCGTTTTGCAAAGAAGGCTGGAATGGGAAGAAAAGGATCTGGAGCTTCTCCTTATTGGACGGGGAGGAGATGTACCTGCTGAAGTTAGACCTTCACAGGGACCAATGGTGGATTCTATAGTTAAAGGTACCATCAGATTGGGATATCAGCTCCATACAAAATTGGATGTTCAGGAAGGTGAGAAAATTACCCTTAAGGGCAACCAGTTTATTGTGGATAAATGTTATGATGAACGAGGCAATAAGGATGATATTTCCGCCTGGATTCATCTGGAAGATGCCCAGGAGTTAACGAACAGACAAGGGGTGATCAATGGCATACTGGCAATGGAAAGTTTAGACTTTGCCGATGAGGATATGGAAAAATTTCGGGATAAAATTTCCGGGATCCTTCCCGGAACTCAGGTGATCGATAAAGACAACAGGGCTAAGGTAAGGACGAAGGCTCGGATGAAGGTAAAAGAAAGAACAGAACAACTGATGCAGAGTGAGTTGGAACATCGTAAGAATTTACGGAAAGAAAAAGAGGGTATCGCTTCTGTTTTGAGGCTTGTAATATTGATTGCCTGTGGCATCTGGATCGTATTTTTGGGATTGTTGAATACCCGGTCGCG
>CAYNPZ010000273.1:0-4132 GCA_964399175.1 uncultured Bacteroidales bacterium
CAGGGATTGATAGCCTTCATTCTGGCCGTTGTTATAACTTATGGCATACGAATTCTGGCAATCAGGAAATCCATTATGGACGTGCCCAATGGCAGGAGCTCACACTCTACGCCGGTTCCTCGGGGTGGAGGGGTAAGCATCGTCATCATCTGGTATATTTTTATATCTTATTATTACGCTCAAGGTCACATATCCAACAGTTTTTTCTATGCCAACCTGGCAGGGCTTATTGTGGTAGTTACGGGGATGATAGATGACATCATCCACTTGTCGCCACAAATACGAATTGCCTTTCAATGCCTTGCCGGTGGTATTGCAATCTGGTTTCTTGGGGGCATGCAGGAAATTGGGGTGGGATTCTATAACTTTCATGAACCGGTTACATTAAGTATCCTGTCATTTGTTGGAATTATCTGGGCCATCAACCTGTTCAATTTTCTGGATGGTATAGATGGATTTATCGGTATGGAAACAGCTTTTATTGCGTTGGCAGCTTTTGCCTTGTTTGGGAACGAGCTGCTCCTGATACTCGCTGCCGCTATTCTTGGATTTCTTATTCTGAACTGGCATCCGGCAAAAATTTTTATGGGAGATGTGGGAAGCACCTTTCTGGGCTTTCTGTTTGCTGTTTTCTGTATCCACTATAACAACCTCGGGGAAAGTTCAGTGTTTACCTGGCTTATTTTGAGTGGGCTTTTCTGGTTCGATGCTACCTTTACACTTTACCGGCGTTGGCGCAACGGAGAAAACTTAAGCGTGGCCCATAAAAAACATGCCTATCAGCGCATGGTGCAATCAGGATTCAGCCATCAAAAAACAACCCTTTATGCTTTGCTTGTTAACCTCTTATTATTCGCGCCTCTGGCATTAACTTTTTATTATAATATGGAGCATCTCATTTTTATAGTATTCCTGGCGGATGTGACCATTCTGTTTCTTATTATGAAGTGGGTGGACCGTAAAAAAAGCTTTCTGGAAACCCAATAAAAAAATATACATTCATGAGTTTGGCATAAAAAGGCGCTTAGCGGCTTATTTAGCAAAATACAAAGAAATTATCATAGTGATTAACAATCTTCTATAAGAGCCGCTTAGCGCCATATCAACAATTATGAACCATTAAAATTTAGTATGTTATGAAACTATTCAATACCAAATCATATACCCCCAGATGGATTATATTCACATTGGATCTTTTGATATGCACGGTCTCCGTTTTCCTGGCCTATTTTATCCGGTTTAACCTGGAAATCAACGGAGAGATCCTTCGGGAAATACGCAATATCCTGCCTCTGGTACTGGGAATAAGGGCGTTCAGTTTTTACATATTCAGAAGCTACGCAGGTACCATACGCTTTACAAGCATTAAGGATACCGAAAGGGTATTTTTGGTGGTATTTTTCAGCTCATTCTTATTGGCTTCGGGAAATATCCTCTCCTATTCCTTTTTAAACGGCGGCTATATCCTTCCTTTTTCCGTCATCATCATTGACTATTTGCTAACCAGCTTCATTATGGTTTTATTCCGGTTATTCATCAAATCCGTTTATTTTGAAGTGATTCATCCTTCCAAACGGCGTTCCAATGCCATTATTTTGGGTGCCAATACATTCGGGCAGACCACAAAAACCGTTTTTGAAAACAATGGCGGTTCCAAAAACAAAGTGGTGGCTTTCGTGGATTTCAATAAAAACAACGCGGGCATGAAGCTGGATGGAGTAACCGTATATTCCACAGAAAAAATCGATTATCTTTTAAAAAAGTACAATGTCTCGGATTTTATCATGCCTAAAAATGAAAATCATTGGGAAATAAAAAACAAAGTAGTGGAAAAATGTCTGGAAAAAGGGGTGCAGATACTGAAAGTACCGGAAGAGAGCCAATGGATTAACGGACAACTTAGTTATAACCAGATCAGAAACATACAAATTGAAGAGCTGTTGGGAAGGGAAACCATCAAACTCGATAAATCATCCATAATCAAAGATCTGCATAAAAAGACCATCCTGGTTACAGGAGCAGCAGGTTCCATTGGCAGTGAAATTGTTCGTCAGTTAACCGCTTTTTATCCGGAAAAAATTATACTATACGACCAGGCTGAAACTCCCCTTTATGAACTGGAACTGGAACTGATGGAAAAATTCGGTTTTCACAATTTCTACACGGAAATAGGAAGCATCAACAGCTTTTTCCGTCTCGACCAGGTATTCAGGTTACATAAGCCCTCCATCATATACCATGCTGCCGCTTATAAGCATGTTCCCATGATGGAGCATCATCCTTCCGAGGCAGTGACCACCAACGTCTGGGGAACCAAAAACCTGGCCGATCTGGCGATTACGCATGCCGTGGAGAAATTTGTCATGGTCTCAACGGATAAAGCGGTCAATCCCACCAATGTTATGGGTGCAACCAAGCGTATTGCCGAAATGTATATTCAGTCCATGAATCAGAAAGATGGAACAGCATTTATAACCACGCGGTTTGGGAATGTATTGGGCTCCAACGGATCGGTCATCCCAAGATTTGAAAAACAAATTGAAAAAGGTGGGCCCATTACCATCACCCATCCCGACATCACCCGTTACTTCATGAGCATTCCGGAGGCCTGTCAGTTGGTACTGGAAGCAGGCACAATGGGCAAAGGAGGTGAAATATTCATCTTTAATATGGGAAGGTCATTGAAAATCCTTGATCTGGCCAAAAAAATGATCAAACTTCATGGATTGACCATAAATAAAGACATTGAAATTAAAATAACCGGCTTAAGACCGGGTGAAAAATTGTATGAAGAGTTGCTCAGTGAGCGGGAAAATGTGCTCCCCACCTATCATCCCAAAATACGTATCGCGAAAGTAGCGGAATATGAGCCGGAAGAAATTGAAAATAAGGTTATATCCCTGCTGGATCTGGTTGTTGTTACGCATTCCAAAAAGAAAATTGTCCAGGAAATCAAATCCATTGTGCCGGAATACGTTATGGGAACATACTATAGCAAGAACATGCATCCGATCAATGGTTCCGGTAAGAAAGCCAGTGAAATAAGCCAAATTCAAATCAATTCTACGGAGTAATTCATCTATATTTTTTGCTTTATTGGAAGAAATTGGAGATGTTATCCAGTTTACCCAGATAAACTGGAACTTAGCGTAGCGTTAGCGGTTATTGCAGGCAGAGTCCAACAAAAGTTATAAAAATTCGTTATATTTGTTAGAAATAAGCAAGGGATTATGGGATTTAAAACAATTAACATAAAGAATAAAAAAGGATTTCAGGCCATTCGAATTCCCAAACAGATGAAGATAAATGATGACAAGGTTTACCTTAAAAAAGTAGGTAATGCTCTCTATATTATTCCTTATCATAAGCCCTGGCAAAATCTGTTCGACAGCCTCGAGTCATTTACTTCTGACTTTATGGATGAAAGAAAACAGCCAGAAGATCAAACAAGAGAATCCTTCGATTAATGGACTACCTACTCGATACCAACATCTGCATCTATATTATCAAAAGACGCCCTGATAAAGTATTACAAAAGTTTGAAGTTTTATCTCTCGGCTCTGTCGCCGTATCCTCAATAACCCTTGCAGAGCTGCATTATGGAATTATGAAAAGCTCAGACCCAGAAAAAAATCAAGGAGCTCTTGATAAATTTTTAACCCCCCTCGAAATTATTGATTTTGATTATTTTGCTACTTTAGAATATGGTAAAATCCGTGCTGAACTTGAAAAGAACGGAACACCTATTGGTCCACTTGATACCCTAATTGCTGCACATGCGAAAAGCCTTAACCTTACCTTGGTGACAAATAATGAAAAAGAATTTCAAAGGATACCGGAATTAAAAATAGAAAACTGGGCCAAATAAAAAAGCAACAAACCGCTAATATGCTGCATACGCCATGCGGGCGAGTTTCCAATGTCTAAGGTTGTTGGCTTTAGCAAAGTTTTGTAACGGTGGATAAGAACGCGTCGGTGTTCACCCCGCACGGCGAATACAGCTATTCGATCTAACAGCCTGACCCGCCTGGCGGGAAACGTAGTGAGTAAATCCTAATTTCTAATTTCATTTTCTGCCAAAAAATGCAAGAAAATAAAAAGTAAGGTGCTAAACCATATTAATATTTTATAC
>CAYNPZ010000273.1:4142-5017 GCA_964399175.1 uncultured Bacteroidales bacterium
CCAATGAAACCCGCATCTAAGAACCTTCACAACAAGAACATGATTAACATGTGGGTTCCATGGTGCAAGCGAAGTTTGTGAATTTGTCATATAAATCAGTTTGAAATTCAGTTTTTTAATAAACTGTTACACTAATGAATTACGCACAATACAAGGTAGAAGATTTTGTGCTGGATCCTGGCTTCAAAGCATGGGTTTTGAAATATCAAAACGCACACAATGTATTCTGGGAATTATGGGTAGCTGCCCACCCGGAAAAATACGAGGAAATTAAAGAGGCCAGGAAAATTATTTTGATTCTGCACAACCTCCTCTCCTCAAAAGATAAAGAAGAAATTGATTCCAGATGGCAGGAGGTCTGCAATTAATCTTCATATAGACCAACATAACACAATAATAGTAATCTATGAGTCCGGTCTAAGAAGGCGCGGCTAAAGTAGTGAAATAGAGAAAAAACATCACACTGACAAACAACTATCTATAAAAGCCGCCTTATCAACCATCATTAGGCTTTTTATACCAGGCACATCTATGGATAAAGAAAAAAAAGCTAAGGTCATTATAAGCCTTACAACTTTTTATAAAAGACATCATTTGTTATATCAGGGAATACCATCCTTGCTAAATCAATCCTTAAAGGCAGACATCATTTTGCTAAATATACAATTAGCTGATTTCCCAAACAATGAAAAAAGTGAACTCATCAAATGGCTGGAGAAAAAAGGTGTTACCCTAAACGAGGTAGAAGATATTGGACCCTACACAAAATTATTACCTACCTTGAAGTTTGCCGGCCAAGACGATTTGATAATCACCGCTGATGATGACAAGATTTACGAAAAAAATTGGTTGAAACAGCTTGTTGATACCTATAA
>CAYNPZ010000274.1:0-4934 GCA_964399175.1 uncultured Bacteroidales bacterium
ATGGTAATACAAGCAAAGTTTGTAAACTTGGTATATAAATCAATTTGAAATTCAATTTTTTAATAAACTGTTACACTAGTGAAAAAGGGAAAACACGGGGCTGCCTCCGGACCTGTTGAACCGGAAAGACTCATCGAGGTATCCCGCCTGACCAAACGTTTTGAGGAGGTAGAAGCTGTCAGCGGAATATCCTTTGATGTAAAACGCGGCGAGGTTTTTGGTTTCCTGGGACCCAACGGGGCAGGAAAAACCACCACCATCAACATGCTTACCGGGCTGGCCCGGCCTGACTCGGGTACCATCCGCATTGCCGGCCTGGATTGTTCGGCCGATCCCAAGGCAGCCCAGCACCTGATAGGGGTGGTGCCGGATGAGAGTAACCTGTATCCCGAGCTCACGGGTTATGACAACCTGTGTTTTTGTGCCTCCTTATATGGTATTGAGAAAGGGGAGCGCCGCCGGCGCGCAGATAATCTTCTGCGGCAGTTCCGGTTGCACGAGGCTGCCCACCGGAGGTTCAGCGGGTATTCCAAAGGCATGAAACGCAAGCTGACCATTGCCGCCGGTATCATCCACCAGCCGGAGATCCTTTTTCTGGACGAGCCCACTACCGGCATCGATGTGGCCAGCGCCCGGCAGATCAGGCAGCTTATCAGCGATATGTACCAGGGTGGCACCACCATCTTTCTGACTACCCATTACATTGAAGAAGCTGAACGGCTGTGCGAACGCATCGCTTTCATTGTCAACGGACGTATTGTGCGCAATGAGCACGTCTCCACTTTGCTGCAACCGATACAGGAGCGCAAAGGACTGCTCATTACAACAGATGGGAATATTTCCGGTTTGACCGGTAAGCTTGCTCAAGCTTTTCCTGAATATACCTTCCGGGCAGTTTCCAGCCAACAGTTGCGGGTGGACTCCGTTCAAACCATCGGCATTGGTCCGGTGATCCGGTTCATCGAAGAACAGGGTGCGGAAGTGACAGAAGCCCGTCAGATCAAGCCATCGCTGGAAGATGTTTTCGTAGATGTGACCGGTATTGAAAGCGATGCAATGAGAACGGAAAGAAACGGAGGTCGCTCATGAACCGATGGATAGCATTCTGGAATATTGTGCTGAAGGACATGCGCGGGTATTATCTTAAGCCGCCCAACATTAGCTGGGGATTGATCTTCCCCCTGGCCTGGACACTTATGTTCTTCATCCGCTCGGGTACCGGGCTGGAAAATGTCATTGAAGTGCTTCCGGGCGTCATGGCCATCTCCATCCTTTTTGGCACCACCTCCATGCTGGCTGTGACCGTGACCTTTGAGAAGAAAAATCGTTCCTTTGAGCGGCTGCTGCTGGCGCCCATCTCCCTGGAGCTTTTGATGCTTTCGAAGACAAGCGGGGCGATCCTGTTTGGGATCGTCAATGCCTTTGTGCCGGTTATACCGGCAGCCTTTCTTACTGATCTGTCGCAGGTGTCATGGGGCGCTGTGGTGCCGGCTGTAGTGTTAATAGCCATTGTCTCCACCTTTTTGGGACTTTTTATCGCCGTGTCGGTGAGTGAGGTTTTCGAGGCCCAGACCTTCTCCAACTTCTTCCGTTTTCCCATGATCTTTCTCTGCGGCCTGTTCTTTCCGGTGCTTTCCCTGCCCGCGATCCTGCAGCCTCTCTCATTTGCCTTGCCCCTGACCTATGGGGTGGACATCCTCCACGGGGCCATACACGGACAACATATTCTGCCGCTCTGGCTGGACTTTCTGATCATCGTCGCCTTTGGGTTTGCCTTGTTTTCCATTAGCCTGAAAAACATCCACAAAAGATGGATCTTATGATGAACTGTTTTGCCTTATTTCTCATGCTAACTAAAAAACCATTCATAAATACTGCGATTGAACCAGGTTAAATCAAACTCAGCAGATATCCTAACAATGCACCCCCGATGACGATCCAAAAAGCATTGATTTTCCTGTAAGTAAATGTGGCAAAAACACTCACAATGGCGATGAGCCATGTCTTCCAGTCGATCAGGATTTCTGTCCCCAGATTGTAGGTTACAGCCACCATAATCCCTACGGCCCCTATATTGACTGCATCCAGAAATCCTGCAGCCAGGGGTGATTTCCTTAATTTGGGCACAACCGGATTCACCAACAGTACAAAGAAAAAAGAAGGCAGAAAAATACCTGCCGTTGCTGCAACAGCGCCCCACAACCCATTGATCTGATAACCAATAAAGGTAGAAGTGGATAATACCGGCCCGGGAGTAAACTGTCCGATTGCTATAGCTTCCAGAAGCTGTGCCCGCGTAAGCCATCCTAGCTTATTGATAAGTTCAGCGTCAAGGTAGGCAACCAGAACATAGCCACTACCAAAAAGAACGGCCCCGACTTTCAAAAACACGAGAAACAGTTTGGTATTCGAAATGGCTGCTGCCGAAGCGTGGCCTGCTTGTAAAAAAGCAAGCGGCAGGATGGATTTAACGTTTTTTGTCCCTTTGTTATGGATTATCCCGAACCATACAAGACCTACAGCGCCGGCGCCCAGGATAGCTGAAATTTCATTCACGCCAAGGAAGGAAGCTGCGATGACAGCCAGTCCGACCACACCGAGCTGCCAGTTTTTCAGCGCTTTTTTGCCAAGCTTATATATGGCGCTCAGAATGATGGCAATCACAGCGGGTTTTATGCCATAGATGAAGGGTTCCAGTGCCGGGACCTGTCCGTATTCGACATAAAGGAAAGCAAGCAGTCCGGTAAGTACAAAAGCCGGAAAAATGAAGCTTGCCCCTGCAATAAAAAGCCCCCGCCATCCGGCTCTTTCATATCCGCAATGCATGGTCATCTCCGTTGAATTGGGCCCCGGGATTAGATTAGTCGCTCCCACCAGATCCAGAAAGTGTTGCCTGCTGATCCATTTTCTTTTGGTGACAACCTCATCTTCCATCATTCCCACATGAGCGGCAGGTCCTCCAAAGGCGATCAATCCCAATTTCAAAAATAACAGGGCTATTTCGGTCATATGCTTTTTCTTGAAGCTGGACTTTTGGGGTAAACCTTTATAAATTATCAATCTAACGCTATTGGAAAAATGGGTTTACGCTTCATTATTTTTCGCAAAAATCCGGTTGTTCTAATGCGGGTCTTCCTTGCTCCGCACGCTGTCGCTGAAGTTTTGCGAAGGCGATGCCGGCATCCATCCCGTATCGAGATGTATAAACCACGCTTCTGCCTCCGTTTCAGTCCGATTCATAAACCTCAGTTCGCTCGATTTTGAACAATTCAGGCATGGACTATGATACACAAAATTCCCCACAATCGAAGCGATTGTGTTATTCCAACTTATGTAACCGACATCCTCTTTATGAGCGGAGGTTTCATGTTATTCCATATTCATTTTGCCCGTAGCGATCATCCAGTGATGGCGCTGGTGATGAGCCCCTTCAGCCAGCAAACCTATATATCCCAATGCACGGATTTTGTCTACTTCTGTTTGTTCATCGGTGGTGCAAATGATCGTCCATTGTTTCCCTTGCTTTTGGGTTTTCATTTCCCAGCCTTTCTCTTTTTTCAACATGGCAGGATGCATGCTGAACAACCGCTTCAGTGCACCAACGGCCTGTTTGCTTTTTGGCCGAATCTGGATCTTTACTCCATTTTCAATAGGCTTTTTGGAAAGAACCTCAACTTCTTCGGTAAAGGCTTTCATATCCAGCAGATGCTGACGCAAGGCTTCCAGGTTGACTCCTGACCAATCGGTATCCGGGTCAGCTCCCAGCTTTTGAACTACCTCCTGAATGGTACCAAACACTTCATTTCCGGGCATGGTGAGCGGGGTAGAAGACTTGCTCGTGTGATTATGTTGGCCAACGACAGAATTGGTCATACTAAAGACCATGAATGCAGTGACAAAATTAAAGGTTATCTTCCTGATCGTTCTACATCTCATAATCTATATTTTTAATGATCTATTTATTGCACTTGGTTTAGCAATACCCATCTAATTGGAAGTAATACAATGAATTTATTGATTTGTTTTCACCGTACCGATGTCATTCCCCGGAAGGGCATAGAACTTTAAACACACTGAAGCAAACAATGAGCTCCCAATGCTTTGTCATAAACACCGGTATTCATTTTTTCATCAGCAAACGATCGATTGACCATCTGCCCCCGCCTTTTATGATGAGGAATAAAGAACCCAGCCACATGGCAAAATCCGTCCGTATTTCATGAGCCATGCTCCAGAATCCGTATGTGTTCAGATCACGCAAAACAAAGGGTCCAAAGCTTTCTCCAAATGCTATGGGTATTTTGGTCACCACGATGGCCACCGTCATATTAACCAGCATGGCAATGGCCGCCCCTCTGGTTAAAAAACCTAATACCAACATTAGCCCGCAGAGGATTTCAAACACCCCTACAAAAGAACCGAAAAATTCGGGAGCAGGAAATCCCATGCCTTCAAAACGGCCGGCACCCCGCATAGCCGGATAAAGGAATTTCTGAATGCCTTCGGACAAAAATACAGCGCCCACCATCAAACGGATGATGATAGTGGCTTTGGATTGGTCGGTGTGGATGATTCTTCTGTACATATCTGCAATTGTTTCTATGTATAACAAACTTATGCCGTTATGGTTTTTCACATATTCACTTATTCTGATTCATTCGTCTGACTATTTTTATGCTAAGCCATATTCCCGCTGCAATAATACCGGTTATCAAGAGAGAAACAACAAAATGCAGCCAATTGGGAATGGATTGCAATACGATCTCTCCTTCCACGATTTTTTGGGCTGTTGACATTCCCGTTATGTCCCCGGAAAGATGTTCAAAATAGGGTATTCGTGAAACGACCTTTACTAGAGCCTTGTTAAGGTGTGCCGCGGCGATGATTGGAATAAAAGCTATACCATAATTAAAAAGATAGTTAATCCCTTATCA
>CAYNPZ010000275.1:0-4915 GCA_964399175.1 uncultured Bacteroidales bacterium
TCTACAATTATATCTATATCACTCTGTTCTGATTGATCTCCACTGGCAACTGATCCAAATACTCCAATTTTGGTGAGATGATATTCTCTCATTAATCGATCTTTGTTGCTTGATAAATAGTTTAATATTCGGTAAGTGTCGTTCATATTCAATTTATTTTACTACACAAAAATACAATTATTTTGGAGTTTTATTACGGACTCATTTTGCTATAATCTGCAATTTTTGCATAAAGTGAATATCTATTTTCTTTCTCTATTATTCATTTACTTTAGTTTATAAGAATCGGAATGAATTGATGAATTGATTACCCAGGAATGATCTTCTTCAGTTCCTCCCATGAGTAGGTATTGATCACATCTTTGGGTTCCAGCCAGGCCCTTCTGGCCTGGTTGACACCGAAGCGCATGTAGCCCAGGTTATCCAGGTTGTGGGCATCCGTGGATAGGGCCATTTTAACGCCCTTTTCTTTGGCCATCCTGGCATAGATGTCGGACAGGTCCAGCCGGTCGGGCGCAGCGTTGATCTCCATGAAGCAGCCTTTTTGGGCAGCGGCTTCGAGGATCTTTTCCATATCCAGCTCATATCCTTCGCGCTTGCCGATCATCCTGCCGGTGGGGTGGGCCATGATATGGAAATAGGGACTTTCCATGGCCTTCAATACACGATTGGTCTGTTTCTCCCGGCTCAGGTTCATGTTGTAGTGGATGGCCACCACCACGATATCCAGCTTTTTAAGAATATCATCCGAAAGATCTAGTGTTCCGTCTTCCAGGATGTCCACTTCCACCGACTTGAGGATTTTTAGGTCCTGGAGTTTTTCATTGAGTTGATCCACCGCTTCTAAATGCTGAGCCAGCCTTTTTTCATCCAGCCCGTTGGCCATGGTCACACGTTTGGAGTGGTCGGTGATGGAAAAATATTCGTACCCCATTTTGCGTGCTCCCTCTGCCATCTCTTCCAGTGTGAACTTGCCGTCGGAGGCTTTGGTGTGTGACTGAAAATCGCCTTTGATGTCCTCCATGGTGACCAGGTTGGGCAGTGTATTGTTTTGTGCGGCTTCCACCTCGCCCCTGTTTTCCCGTAGCTCGGGTTCGATATAGGACAGGCCGATCTGGCTGTACATCTCTTCTTCCGTTTGGCCGGCCTTCCAGGTTTCTCCGTGATAGATGCCGTATTCGTTGATTTTGTATTCCTGTTCCTGGGCAATGCGGCGGATGGCCACGTTATGGGCTTTGGATCCCGTGAAATATAACATGGCAGCACCATAACTTTTCCCGGGGATGACCCGGAGGTCGACCTGCAGGCCTGTACGGAGTATCACCGACGATTTGGTTTCGCCGTGGGCAATGACTTCCTCCACCTCCTCATAGCTGACAAAGCGGTTCATAACCTCCGTGGGATTATCAGCAACCACCAATAGGTCCATGTCGCCCACAGTTTCTTTTTTCCGGCGGTAGCTGCCGGCGGCATCCACCGATTCAACGCCCTTGATATTTTTGAGGTAGGATATGTATGGCTCGATGATCTGCTCGGCAATGGCCCATTTGAATCGCCCTTTGGTTTCTCCCCTGGATATTTTGTTGATTTCATCCAGCATCTTTTGCTGGGTTTTCTTTCCGAAGCCTTTCAAGGCTTCTACTTTACCTGCTTCTGCTGCCTTTTTCAGCTGGTCCATATTGGTAATGCCAAGGTTTTCGTAAAGCGCCTTAATGCCCTTGGCGCCGAGCTGGCTGATCTGCAGGAGCTCCTCTGTATCCACTGGGATTTTCTGCTGCATTTCCTCCAGTTGGGGGAGTTTTCCGGTTTGCACAAAATTTTTGATCTTGTCTGCCATGTTCTTCCCGATATCGGGCAGTTTGGACAGATCCTGACCCGCTTCAACCAGGTCGGCCAGCTCCTGCGACATTTCATTGATCGTTCGGGCGGCATTGCTGTAGGCACGAACCCGGAAGGAGCTGGCACCATCGATTTCCAGCAGATCGGAGAGCTTTTTCAGGGCTTTTGCTATTTCGTGATTGTGAACGGCCATGGTTTTTATTTTTAGAACCCTCAAGTTAATAATTTATTTGTATTTTCTTTAAAAATTTTATATCTTTTCCAATTGAAAAATATGGTAATATGAAGTCAAATCGCTGCATGTCAAGGAAACCCAAACCTGCTTTCCGTATGACATGAGTTTCAAAAATACAGACACAAACAGATGGGGGCCTTTATGTGCAGATTCGCAGGGATATACGCCATAATGGCCGTATCAAAAGGTTTTGTTTTTTAAGCACTCTGACCGGTTATTTATGGCACATGAGGGAAACATAGACGAATCCTGGCTGATTAAGCGAATCAGGGAGGGAGAGGAATTTGCTTTCGAGAGTGTCTTTAAATGCTATTACAAAAGGCTTTATCTATATGCCTTAAAATATGTTAAGGACAGCCAGACTGCCGAAGGGGTGGTTTTACGGGTTCTTGAAAGATTATGGGAGAAAAGGCAACAGATCTCCATCGATCAGAGCCTCTCTTCCTATCTGTTCCAATCGGTGTATCACGAATCGCTGGATCATCTTAAGAGTTTTTCCTACCGTCAGAAACCCACCGAGTATCAATATCTGGAAGATCACAGCACCCCGTATGACACTTTTCTTGCCCAATTGTATGCCGATGAGCTTGAGGAAAGCATCAGACAAGGCATCAAACAACTTCCCGACAAATGCCGGTATATTTTTTATATGAGCCGGTATCAGGGCCTGTCCCATAAAGAAATTGCAGAAAAACTGAATATCTCGTTTCATACGGTGAAACATCAGATCGGCATTGCACTGGAAAAGTTGAGCGAGATACTTGATGATGAAGAATAAATCCTAAATTCACAGTACCTTACCGGGCAAGTTTTGCCAAAAAAAGCAAGAATTTGACCGGTAAGGTCTAATTCCACTCAACATATTAACTTATTTTCTATCGATCATCCCAATCAGGGAAAATTTCGTTAATAAGGTAATAAGGTTCAGGTTATGGGTGTGATCCAGGGCTACTAAGGTTTAAGATACACGGGATAAGGTTTTTATTAATGCCTTTTAAATACGGGAGAATTCTTACTGTGATGAAGTCATTAAAAGAAACCTCTATTTCCACCGGGCAATTATATTAGCCGCATTGCTCTTTAAAACCTTATTTGCACTATATTGAACCTTCGTAGCATAAAGGTCCACATCACTGCACTAACCTTATTACCTTATTCCTTTTTTTGATGAACCCAATCATTGAACATTGACTAATTTATTTAGGTTATGGGTGTGATTCAGGGATCCTCCCACACCAACCTTATTCCCTTCCTATTGTTTGCTGGTAATGTTTTATAAACAATGCATATTCATCTGCAAAGGATACAGCCTTGTGATGTTGGGGTTGGTTCAAAATGTATTTGCAAATCCTGTCAACATCAGATTTTGATACGGTAAAAGCAGAACAAGACTGCTGCCATGCAAAATATCCTCTTGTAAGGTTATTTTCATTTCCTTATTTTTTTCAAAAAAAATCCAGGGTGTTTTTAGGAACCCCATCCATTTGTTTCGTCTTATAATAAAAATAGTTAAAAACAGCTAAAGGAGGAATTTTTTTGAGGGAACAGATTGTCGAGTATTTAAAGGGAGAATTAACCGAAGAAGAAAAGAAGGAGTTATTTGATTGGATCAACCGAACAGAAGAAAACCGAAAGTATTTTGAAAAACTGGAAAAAACATGGCATGCCGCCGGCATTTTGCACAGCGAGGAAGGTGATCCGGAGAAAGCGTGGAAAAGATTTCGATCCCGACACTTTAAAACGAAGAAACGTTCTTTACATCGTAATATATTGAAATACGCTGCCTTAATTGTGATCTTTTTGGGTTTGGGTTGGGGTGGACGCTTTCTTTTTAACACTCTCCAAAAGGAAGAGTCTGCAGCTCGTATGGAGCTCTCCGTACCCAAAGGGGAGACGGCAAATTTTCAGTTTGCCGATCAAACCAGGGTTCAGTTGAACGCAGGGAGCTCCATACGCTTCCCCGAAAATTTTACAGGCGGCAAAAGAGAAGTATTCCTTGAAGGTGAAGCCTATTTTGTTGTGGCTGAAGATAAAAAGTATCCTTTTATAGTCCACACGAAGGATATGGATGTCAGCGTACGCGGAACTGCTTTCAATGTAAGATCTTATCCGGGGGATGCCTTTGTGGAGACCACCGTGGAGGAAGGAGAAGTGGAGGTGTCTGTACCCGCCAGAGAACAAATCACCGGGAAAAAATCTATACTGAAAAAGGGGGAACAGTTCCTGTACAACAGCAAAACCGACACTTTCTCCCTGACCGGGAATGTAGATACCAGGCTCTATACCTCATGGCGGGAAGGCCGGTATAGATTTAAAAAGGCCCGGCTGGACCGGCTGGCAAAAAGCATAGAACGGTTATACGATGTAAATATAGATGTTGCAGCGGAGATAAAGCATTTGGCCTATAACGGCATTTTTTACAAAGATGAGTCGGTGGATGAGGTTCTGGAGCGGATTGAAAAATCGGCTTTTGATATACAAATAAAGAAACTGGATAATAAACAATATGCGATAACCAAAAAAGAGGAACAGCCTATGAAACACAATTGAGTTTTTACTTCGCTCAGCGCATGAGCGAAAATCTTTGGCTTTTTATACCGGATTTGGTAAGAAAAGTTAAAAATTAAAAAAGCTCAGAAACATTGGCAGATGTTTCTGAGCCATAGAAGTTAAATTAATGTTTATAAAAACTAAACCTTTGCAAAAATTATGAAAAAAGAGAAACCGACCAGTAAAGCAGGAAATTTTTTCCAACGCTTAACAAAAGGGTTGCTTGTTATGAACTTGGGCATGCTGTGCATGCTGGTTTTTTCCGTTCAGCTTTCTGCCTCCCCGGCTTAC
>CAYNPZ010000276.1:0-2681 GCA_964399175.1 uncultured Bacteroidales bacterium
TGACCAGCGGGGATGAGCAGGCCCGGGAAAAATTTTTGAAAGAAATCCGTGAATCAGTGGAAGTAGCCAAACGGGTCAATGCGACATGGATGACCGTCGTGCCCGGCCATAAGGATTTGAGCAAAAATATGGGATATCAAACTGCCAATGTGGTAGAAACGTTGAGGCGGGCTTGCGAGATTCTTGAGCCCCATGGATTGGTCATGGTTCTTGAAGTTCTGAATTTTTATAACCATCCGGGCCAGTTCTTGCAAAAAATGGGACAGGCTTATCAAATTTGCCGGGCAGTGGACAGTCCATCCTGCAAAATATTGGCCGACATATATCACCAGCAAATTCAGGAAGGCAATCTAATTCCCAACATTGATAAGGCCTGGGATGAGATTGGATACTTCCAGCAGGGGGACAACCCTGGAAGAAATGAGCCTTATACCGGTGAGATTAATTTTAGGAATGTTTTTAAGCATATTTATGATAAGGGATTTAATGGCATATTGGGAATGGAACATGGCAACTCTATAAGCGGAAAGAAGGGTGAACAGGCATTGATCGATGCCTATGTAAAGGCGGATAATTTTGAAACCTGATCATTGGCTTCTGATTATAGGGTTTGAATATGGGAATGATTAAATTACCCAAGGTATTGGGAATCATTCAATCAATCAATCAAACATTCATTCATTCATTATTATAAAAAAAAGAGGTTGCATCTAGCAACCTCTTTTTTTATAAATGGAGAATGAATGCTTTTTTTTACTCCTCGGAGCCGGGAACCGGAACCTCGGAATTTACCAGATCGCTGGAACCTAATGAAGTAACAGATTCAGGACCACCTTCGGGACCCAACTGAAGACTCGACTTCATCATCTGATCCCAGGTAACTTCTTCTCCGGTATATGCGGAAATTCTGCCCATTATTGCACAAAGTGTTGATTTGGCAGTGAATTCTGCTACATTAACAGGTTCGTTTCTTCGGATGGAAGTTACAAGATGGATGTGCTCCTGCAAATAGGGGCTGTTAACATCTTCAGGTTTTTCATAGGTCCAGACTTTCTCACCATTGGGTTTGGCAATATAGCTGGAGCAGTCGGAATAACCTTTGGTACCCCGTACAAATTCTGAAACATTGTTTACACAGCCGTCAATCTGCCTGCACATACTATGTACGTGTATATCCCCCGGGTATACAAAGTCTACGCTGAAGTTGTCATACTGATCACCGGTTACCCTGCGGTGCCTTGAACCGAATCCGACTGCACGCTCGGGGAATTTACCGCCCATGAACCAGTTAATGACATCAATGTTGTGTACATGCTGTTCAGTGATATGATCACCTGAAAGCCATGCCCAGTTAACCCAGTCACGGATCATGAATTCCATGTCGCTCCATTCGGGCTTTCTGGATTTATACCAGAGCTGTCCCATATTCCAGTAGCAATTGGCAGCAACGATATCACCGATCTCCCCGTTCATGATACGCTTATAAGCTTCAATATAGCTTTCCTGGTGATGACGTTGTGTTCCTGTAATTACGGTCAGTCCAAGATCATCTGCTCTCTTGGAGGAACTTATTATTGAACGGGCTCCAACCGGGTCTACAGCCAGGGGCTTTTCCATGAACACATGTTTGTGAGCATCTACACAGGCAGAGAAGTGCAAAGGTCTGAAGTAAGGCGGAGTGGCAAGAATAACGATATCGACATCAGAGTCGATCACTTTCTTGTAGGCATCAAATCCAACGAAACATTGATCATCAGATACTTCATTTCCGGTTTGCTTTTGGATTTTACCCCGGCTTTCTTTCAGGCGGTCTTCAAATACATCGCCCAATGCGGTTACTTCCAGGTTGGGTCCGGCATTAATGAACTGAATAGCGGCACCGGTTCCCCGGCCTCCGCAACCTACCAGGCCAGCCCTAAGCGTATTGCCCTCAGGGGCTTTGTTTAACATGGGAGGCAGGTTGAGATCTGCTTTGGTACCACCCCGGCTACATGAAGATAACCAGTTGGCCGTTAGTGCCATGCCGGCAACTCCAAGTGCGCTTTTTGTAAGAAATTCTCTTCTTGTTTGTTTATTTTCACGTTCCATATCCCTTAAAAATTTAGAGTTAGCTACAATTTATTGATTGTTTTCACTGTTGTTTTCACAAACTACTCTGAAACCTACGTGATTAACATCCGAATACCACCATACGCTTTTGGGCATTTGCGGATCGGTTTCCATCCATTTTACTGATTTGGTGTGGTCTCTTTCGGCACATCGTACACCGGCAGCACCATCCTTGAATGAACCTCCCCTGATAACATATTCTTCGCCTGAAGATGGTCCTTGAGGATTAACCACTTGATCTCCATATGTTTCGTATATATCGGGAGCATAATAATCACTGCAAAATTCGTCAACATTTCCCAGGGTATTTTTAAGTCCCCAAGGGTTGGGTTTTACTTGTTCCGGGGGTTGGGTCTTGGCCTCGCTGTTCATTTTATAGATCACATAAGAGCTAATAATTGAAGTATCCGCTCCAAATATAGATGAAAGGAAGCCTTTCTCGGAATAATCCTTTGGGGTTCCTTCGAAAAAGTATGCCTCTTCGGCTCCTGCTCTGGTGGCATATTCCCATTCTGCTTCTGTGGGCAGCCGGTAATTCTTGCCTGTTTTTTCGCTCAGCCATTCACAGTAAA
>CAYNPZ010000276.1:2781-4865 GCA_964399175.1 uncultured Bacteroidales bacterium
CCTTCATCGGGATCCCTAAGAGGTTCATCCTCAGGGCTGCCTATTGTAAAGCTTCCTCCGGGAATGGCTTGCATGTCAAAACTTACTGCTGTACCCGGGATGTATTCGGTATAATTGGCAAAAGTATCCAATTCAGCAGGTTCAGAATATATTTCGATTTCTTTCTCCTCTTCCATACCGAAGTCAACATTTTGGGCATGAATGGCATCCGGATCATAGTGCCCTACATGCAAATGGCAATTGATGCATCGTACGGTTTCTTCATTCCGGGAATAATGAAGATGAGCTTCCTGGCCTTCATCTGACAAACCCTTGGGAAAGAGATTCTCATGACATTCCAGGCAGGATTCTTTATAAACGTGACCTTTGGCATGTTCAAGCTGTGATTTTCTTTCCCAGTTGATTTCATCTATATCTTTGAAAAGCTTACCGTAAACATCACGAGCTCCTGTGATGGCCTTTTGGGTTAAGTAATGCAGATCGCCAGGCGGAGGCAGATGACATTGCACACAATGCACAACTACTCCACTTTGATTGTCATAGTGTGTGGATTTTTTCCAGGAGGATGTTGAGTGGGGGTGAACGTGACAAGCAGCGCAAAATTCATCTGTTGAAGTTATTTTGACTATTTTGTTGCCACCTACGAAAATTATAAAACCGACGATTAAACCAAGAATAAAAATTGTTGTGAACGTTTTCTTAATAAGTTTTCCCTTCATTTACTGCTTCCTTAATAGATTATTTTGGATTTTTGCGTCATAAAAGTAGGAAAATAAGATAAACATACAAAGCTTTTTTCCTAAAACCTCCGGTGAAATAGCTCATCATTATCTCATGAAATAAAATCCCGGTTGTTAAAAGATCTTCTAATTATTTGGTTTTTTGGATATTGATCATTCTTTTTATCCATTCTAAATTATTTTTTTCTAAAATGATATTCCTTATTGTACAGGAATCTTTCGGAACTTTATGTTTTTCAGGGCTGCAGTGGTCATCCATGAACAGATGCCCAGCGGTCTGGACAATCGTACTTCCGGTCGTACCGAAAAATGATGTTTTCCAGTCATCACATCTACTACCTGCTTATTATCAATCCAGGCACGAATATATTTACGGGTTACTTTTACCCGAATGTGGTACCATTGTTTTTTTTCAAAAGCCATTAGTTTGGATGTAAAATTTTCCGAAGCATCTTTACCGTCAATATTGCTGATTCCTACTACTGTTCCGCCCCATCCCCCAACGATCAGCGTGCAATATTCATCATGAACCGGAAACGTGAGACCGCAAAAAAAGTCAGTGCCTTTCAAGCGCTTTGCATCAAGTAAAATTTCATAGTTGATTTCAGGAAATTTCCTCTGCCAGGTTACACCGGTGCAACCGTCTCCCATGCCCAGAACGAGACTTGAGTCTTGTTTGTTAACGTAAACCGGCCCTTGCGGGCCAAAATTGGTGATTTTCCATCCGGCTAAAGTGCTTCCATTAAAGAGGGGACGCCATCCCAGGGAATCAGGATCTGCTTTGTACCCTACTGGAGGGGGCTCGGTGTGTTTCCTTGGTTTTCCTTCATGCTGAAAGTAATACCATACAAAGAAAAGCCCGGCACCTAACGCCATTATGATCAAAATGAGGTATATGCGCCGGGTTTTCATCAAATGGTTATTTGTTGATTTGAGAATTCTTTTAGGTCATTCATCTGGTTTAATCTGTTTTGTTCATGGTTTTATATTTAAAGGGAACGTTATTTTATGTATGGTTCACGAGATTAGTTCACCCTTTCAAACATCAGCAGCCTGAAATCCATGGCCTCTTTTCCGGGAATATCCAAAGCTTTTAGGGTGAGTGTTCCCTTTCCTTTCTCGAGGTGAATGGTGCCCAGTTTCATGGGCATAAATGCCTTAACGTAGGATTCCTGGCGTTTTACACGGTCGTTTTCCATGCCTCTTAATGGTGGATCGTGTGCTTCAGTTATCTTGCCGGTTATTTCTGCAGAACCCAGGCTGAGTTCGATGGTGGAACCCAGGTTCTCCCGGGAGCAGGTATAGTAAAGCTCAACCTGGTAATCTCCTTCACTAAGCACTTCT
>CAYNPZ010000277.1:0-4813 GCA_964399175.1 uncultured Bacteroidales bacterium
ATGAAGCTTGTAGCTCCCGAAGTTCAGCTTCAACCGGAAGCAGCCCCTCCCCTATAGCCCTTTCTTTTTATTACCATAGCCTGCGGAGCCATTTCAGGCTTCCATTCATTGGTGGCATCCGGAACTTCCCCCAAACAAGTGCGCAATGAACAGGACTCTCTTTTTGTGGGTTACGGTTCTATGATCATGGAAGGTTTCCTGGCTACTCTGGTAATTATAGCCATAGCTGCTGGAATAGGACTGGGCTACCAGCAGGACGGGCAGATGCTGTCGGGCACAGCAGCCTGGACCAACCATTATGCCTCTTGGACAGCAGCCGAGGGGCTGAATGACAAAGTAGGATCTTTTGTCATCGGTGCTGCCAATATGATCGAGTCCATAGGAATCCCCTTTTCATTTGCCATTGCAGTGATGGGGGTTTTTGTGACCTCTTTTGCCGCAACTACCATGGACTCTGCTACACGGGTTCAGCGTTATGTGGTGACCGAGCTTTTTGATTTTCTCGGTGTGAAGCCTTTTAAAAATATGTACTTCACCACTTTTGTTGTGGTCGCCACTGCGGCGCTTCTGGCGTTTGTTACCGGTGCAGACGGAAAAGGTGCCCTTACCCTGTGGCCTATATTCGGGGCTATCAACCAGACCCTTGCTGCTCTTGCCCTGATCGTTGTCACCATGTATCTAAAACGCAGGAGTGTCTACAAATGGCTTGTATCAGGTATTCCGGCTGTATTTATGATAATTATGACCCTATGGGCTTCTGTTTTGAATGAAATCAATTTCATCAACGATCAGAACTGGCTGCTGGTTTTTGTCAACGGGTTGATTATTGTCCTGGTAATACTCGTAGTTATTGAGGGTGGGAAAACATTTCTTTCCACTCCTCAACCCAAACTTGCGACAGCAGATGTTTAGATAAAAAGAATCATTATTAAGATTAGTCGGTTTTGGGCTTTGGGTTAGGTTGAAAATCTCCTCTTCGGTTATCCGGAGAGGGGATTTTCTTTTTAATTGATTATTTCCAAATTTTTATTATTTTTACTCAACCATGAAAAAATCAATCTTATTTCTGCCTTTCTTTTTATCCGGATTACTCCTTGTGGGCTGCGCGCAAAATGATGCTGTTAAACTTGCCAATGAAAAAATATCCTTTAAGCTATCCATCAATGAGAAAGGAATTCCATATATTAAAAAAGCTCATTGGACAGACAATAAAAACATCATTTTTTCCGGCAACAGTTCAGGAATTTCTTTAAATGATTATTTGCCGGAAAACCTGATTGGCAACCAAGAGGATCAAAACCATAGAGGTCTCATATGGAATAAAACCAAAGATTCTATATCAATAAAAGCCCAATTAACAAGAAAATTTAATGATCTGGATGTTCAATGGAATTACCAACTCTACAGAAAAACCTCAATTTTGAAGACATGGGTCGAATTAAAAAATAATGGGGCTGATACAAAGATTCCATGGCTTCCGATATGGGCAGGCACACTTGATTTCAAAGCGAATGAAAATTTACTGAAATATTGGGATGCTCTTGAATATACACCTCATCAAAAACCATTAACCTCTGATTCTATATATACGCTCCAATCCAATGTATATAGTTCAGATCCCCAATATGGCACGGCCCAACTTCCCTGGTGGAAAATCAGCAGTAAGCATCATTCTGTTTATTTTGGAATTGGCTGGTGCGGCGGCTGGAAAACTAAGATCAGGCCGGAAAATCAATCAGCACAGTTTAATGTCACACTTCCTCCTGAAGAAACACAATTGATAGTTAAGAAAGGAGAAGTTATATGCGGTCCCAAACTTTCCATTACACCTGTTAGAAATTCTGAAGACATTCCTTCACGTACCCGTTATTATGCCCAAAAGCAACAATATACTCACATGCTGTATGATATGCCAAAATCACACTTCCCTTTGATATACAACCATTGGTATGCAACACGATTCAACCTGAACGGTGACTTTATCATTGATCAGCTTAAAACACTTAAAAATTATCATTTTAACGTTTTTGTGGTCGATGCAGGATGGTACAAATCTGTAGGTGATTGGTATCCGGACAGGAAAAAATTTAAGCCTGGTGAATTCGAATCAGCCCTTAAAAAGGTAAAGGATCATGGGATTGAAGTAGGAATCTGGAGTTGCCCCTGGTTGGTGTCAGGTAAAAAAGGATCTCTACCACAGGGAATTGATACTTCCGGATTTTACAGAGAATTTGTGGATGCTTATGCTATAGATATGGCAAAAAGTGATTTTACCAGCTATCTTCTCGACCAGATCGGTCATCTTCAGACTGATTATCAGATGGACTGGTGGAAATATGATCAGGAATTCATGAAAAAGAACGATGATGCCGGACGCATTAAAAACATAAAAGCACTACAGGATGCATTGAAAGCGGTTCGAAAAAAATATCCGGGTTTATACATAGAGAACTGCATGAGTGGAGGGAGGATGATCAATGAGCTCACCAATACCCTGGCTCAGATTCATTGGATTAGAGATGGCGGGCATAACGGACTCAGCCATGCACGGGAAAATATTAAAACAGCCCTCGGCGCCAGTGAGATTTTACCCCTTTCTAAAGTCCAACGGTGGACCAACCGCATCAATGAGATAAAGGAAACGGAATTACTGAAGTATTATTGCAGAAGTGCCATGATAGGTGTTTGGGGCATATCAGCAAATATGTATAAGGTCTCTCCTGCCCAGAAAGACATTATTTTGCAGCAAGTGGAGCATTATCGGCAGATTAATGAGATCAAGGAGGACAATGTCTATCAGATCATACATCCGGACAGTGGAGATATTGCAGCCATTACCTATTATAATGCTTCACGGGATGAGGCTGCTGTTATGGTTTTCAGATGGAAACAGCAGGGGCAGATAAGACGAAATATCACACTTGATCTATTGAATAATAATAATGAATATTACATAGAGAAGGTAAGTACCAATCAGGTAAATCAATATTCCGGATCCAGATTAAGAAATGATGGATGGCCTATAACCCTTGAAAAAAGATCTATGTCAGCAATTTATTATATCGAAGAGAAAAAATAACCTGCAATTTTTTGTTGATGTCAACTTCACGCTATGAAATAAGCCCAAATTGAGCTACCTGATTATTACATAACCAATTTTTAAGTCTGATGAAAAGACGAAATTATATAATATATAATTCAAACTTCAATAGAAAGATAAAAGTTTACGATGAATAAATATGGATTACAATGATGTCAAAAAACCTTTAGATACCCTGCTGCTCTTCAATATTTGTTTTAAGTAGCCAGCAGTGATGCCGGCTTATTTTTTTTATCCTGTTTTTGGCTTCAATTGACTTGTTCTTTTGTCAAATACAAAATTTATTCCCTCGAAAGGGTTGACTGTTGGAATACTTTTTTCTATCTTTATCATTTGGTATGAATTTAAGTGAAAAGATTAAAATTAAATAAAAACCTTGAGGCGGAACTGGAACAAAATCCAGGATACTAAAATTGATAATAATATAAAATACAGTATTTCAATAATGTTAAACTAAAAAACCCTTTATCGGAGGATTACTATGAATTTTCTAACAAACCCGAACATTAAAACCATTGGAATGGGGATAGGCCTTCTGTCCCTGTCCGCTGTTACTTCTTCCTGTGCAGACGGAGAAGAGGAAAAGCAAAAAGCCCCAAAGCGTCCGAACGTGCTTCTGATCCTGGCGGATGATATGGGCTTTTCCGACCTGGGAAGCTATGGAAGCGAGATAGAGACGCCCCATCTGGACAGCTTGGCTCAAAATGGTCTGCGCTTTACCCGGTTTTACAACACCTCAAAAAGTTTCCCCTCCCGTGCCTGTTTGCTCACTGGGTTGTATGCCCAACAAGCCGGTATGCTGGATGGTCCCGGCCACTTTTCCGGCAATTGTGTAACCCTTGGCGAGGTGTTAAAAGACGCCGGTTACCGCACCTTAATGACTGGCAAACATCATGGTACGGATAACCCGGTGGATTTTGGGTTCGACAGATACTACGGCCTGCGCGACGGCTGCTGCAATTACTTTAACCCCGGTGAGCAACGCGAAGGTGAAGGCCCTCCTGCCCGAAAAAAATGGGCTTTCCCCCGAAAGTGGTGTATCGATGATTCGGTGATCGCCCCCTTTACCCCGGAAGAAGACGATTTTTATACCACCGACTATTTCACCAAATATGGCCTGCAATACCTGGATCAATATGAAGACGAGGAACGGCCCTTTTTCCTTTATCTGTCCTACACGGCTCCCCACGATCCACTTCAGGCGTGGCCCGAAGACATCGCAAAATATGAAGATACCTATAAGGTAGGTTATGAAGCCATCAGGCAACAACGCTACCAGCAACAAAAAGAAATGGGATTGATTGATGAGCGTTTTCCTCTCTCAGAGGCCACCTATGAGCCATGGGATTCACTGAGCAGGGAGGAACAACAGGAAGAAGCCCGGACAATGGCCGTATATGCAGCCATGATCGACAGAATGGACCAGAATATCGGGAAGGTTTTAAAGAAAATCCGGGAGATGGGAGAAGCAAAAAACACACTGATCATGTTTGCTTCCGATAATGGTGCTTCCGGCGAAGTGGTTACTATGGAGGACTCCGGGAAGATCGGGACCCTTACCCGCTGGAAGTCACTAGGGAAAAACTGGGCCAACGTGAGCAATACTCCTTATCGTTATTATAAGAACTGGAGCCACCAGGGAGGCATCGGCAGCCCGCTGATAGCTTACTGGCCTGAAGGAATAGAAGGAGAAAACAGGATTTCCCATTATAC
>CAYNPZ010000278.1:0-4803 GCA_964399175.1 uncultured Bacteroidales bacterium
CAGTAAGCAGCCATGTAGTTACAGGTATAGCAGTAGAGACGCAATGCTTGCGTCTCTGAGCTTTTAGAACGACAGCACGTAGGCACGAAAGAACGATGGAACGACGGAGTGATAGCACGATAGAATAGAGGAGCGGGAAAATGAGAAAACGCGATTGGTAATGGGTTGAGTATTGAGTAATTTAAATTTATAGTTATGAAGAATATAAAATACATCATCTATAAAGAAGGGACCTATTATGTTTCTCAATGTTTAAATGTTGATGTATCAAGTTTTGGAGAAACTATAGAAGAAGCGAAAGAAGGATTAATGGAAGCCGTCAGCTTATATTTTGAAGGAGAAGGCTCAGAAAATGATTTCCTTCCTATTAATGAGGCAATGTTAGGTGAAAATACGATCAATATCTGATGGGAAAATTACCTTCTTCATCTGAAATTATTAATATTATATACCCATGAAAACCCACCATTGGAAAACCGGATCATTTTTATTTGTAATCGTTTTGCTGGCTGGTTTAAAAGTATCGGCGACCACTGAACAAATCTTTTCTCCGGATAAGGATATACGCGTAGATATCCATGCTGTCGATAATACCCTTGAGGCAGAGATATTCAAAGGAGATGTTCATCTGGTTAGAAACATCCGGCTGGGCCTGACCCTAAACGGCTCAAATTTTGATACGTTTAAGGTTACCGGTAAGAAACGCTCGCATTTTTCAGGCACCTGGAGCCCGGTTTGGGGGAAGCAATCAGAGGTAAGAAATGAATACAACCGGTTTATCCTTTCTGTAAAGGATGTTGAAGATCCAAACCGGAAAATGAACATCATCTTCAGGCTCTATGATGATGGAGTGGCTCTGCGGTATGAAATACCCGAGCAATCTTCGCCAAATGACTTTATGATTAACAAGGATCTGACGAGTTTTGCAGTGGCCGGAGAGCGTTCTTTTTATACTCCCAACGGGGAAAGAGCGAACATTGGGCCGGTTCGGGTTTCCGGGGTAAAAGAGCAGTTTACCCGAAATGAAGACTTTCAGACTCCCATGGTGTTTTTGTCGGATGATTCCCACTGTCTGGCAGTGCATGAGGCAGCAACTTTTGATTTTAGTTATTCCCGGCTTAAACTAATGGCTGAGAACAGGTTTCAGTTTGACATGGAAGCTTCCACCGGCAAAACCCCTGCAAAAACTGCCTGGCGTGTATTTATGATCGGGGACAATCCGGGTGAGCTGCTTGCCTCAAATTTGCTTTACAATCTCAATCCTCCCTGTGCAATAGAAGATCCTTCATGGATCAATCCCGGTGTTTCGCTCTGGGACTGGCGGGCAAGAGGCGCACAGGTAAATGGGTTTACCTATGAGGTCAGCCAGGAAGCATTCATGAGATATGTCGATTTTGCGGCAGAAAAAGATATTGAATATGTGCTGTTTGACTCAGGATGGTATAGCAAAAAAGGCCCCACCCATTCCAGAGAAGGAATGGATATGCCTGAGATCATTCGTCATGCGGAAAGTAAAGGAGTTGGGGTATTGCTCTATCTGGACCGCCGGAGCGAAGGGAATAACGACTGGGACCTTGAAAAGGTATTAAAGACCTGGAGCCGCTGGGGCGCTGAAGGAATCAAATATGGATTTTTGGGAAGTGAATGTGACGGGCGTCAGGAACTGGTAAAGAGGACCCGCGCGATCGTTAAGCTTTGTGCCCGATATCAATTGCTGGTGAACTTTCACGATCATCCTGTTCCGCCGGCCGGAGGTTCTCGTAAATGGCCCAATCTGATCACGAGGGAATACTGCCATGCCCAGTCGGATGCCCGCCGGGCCTTTCAACCGGAAACATTTGTCACCTCCTCCATTGTGAACGGGATATCAGGTGCCCTGGATATGAACAACGGCTATTTTGAGTTGAATGGGCTTATGGAACAGGGGCGTAAGGCTATCGGCGAGCCGGTTCCGTCAACTGTAGTGGCTGAGGCAGCACGGGCATTTATTGTTTTCAGCGGTTTGGTGGTTATCCCTGATCATCCGGATGCTTACCGGGCAAAGGCAGATCTGTTTGAATTTATCGCCAACATACGGGGAAGCTGGGATGAAACGAAGGTGATCCATGCGGAAATTGGCAAATACATCACCGTGGCCCGGCGAAAAGGAGACACCTGGATGATTGGCAGCGCAACCAATGAAAAGGACAGGGAACTGGTAATTGACCTGGATTTTCTGGGTAAAGGCGCGTATGAGTTGACCCAATTTTCGGACGGAGAAAACGCCTCTGCATTTGGCGATAAGGAGGATTACACTGTCAAATCCAAGACCGTTCATGCCGGTGATACCCATCACTATAAAATGGCACCGGGCGGGGGTCATTGTGTGTTGATAAAGAAAAAATAAAATTATAATTTTGAAGAAAAAAGAAATGGAACGGGATGCAATAAAACTGGAGCTGATAGAATGGCTTTCCAAACTCGATGATGAAGAAACCATTCAATATCTGAAAATAGTCAAAGATTCACAAACAAAGAATCAGGACTGGTGGAATGATCTAACAGACAATCAAAAAAAACATATTGAAAAAGGACTGAAAGATATAGACGAAGGAAGGGTCAGATCACATGAATATGTGAAGGAGAAATATGCTTTTCTAAGCAAGCTATGAATTGTACTAAAATTGGATAAATTACCAATTCACAAATTCTAAATAACAAATACCTGCCCCGACAGAAAGCGGGGAATTCCAATAATCAATTTTTAAATGACCAAAACACCATAGCTCTGAAGTCTTCAGACCTGTATTTTCAGGTGTTTGGAATTTCGGTAATTGGGGTTTGGAATTTATTTGTTATTTGGTGCTTGTAATTTGATGCTTATCCCGGCTATATCAAGAAAAAACTACCCTCGCATCTGCACGAAGCCAGGGTAGTCTCCTTTTTATGCCGAACGGTTTACCTACTTATACATTCCGTACAGCGGGCCGTAATTTTTACAGGCCCTGTAGTCCGATCCTTCGGGATCTTCACCGAAAGCTTTCCAGCTATTGGGGCGGAAGATCTTGTTTTCGTCAACGTTGTGCATGTTTACCGGTATCCTGAGCATGGAGGCCAGTGTGATCAGGTCGGCTCCGAAGTGGCCATAGCTGATGGCACCGTGGTTGGCGCCCCAATTTTCCATCACGGAATACACATCCCTGAAAGCCCCTTTGCCGGTTGTTCGTGGAACAAACCAGGTAGTGGGCCAGGTAGGATTTGTGCGTTCATTGAGTACGCTGTGAATCTTTTCGGGAAGCTTGACGCTCCAGCCTTCAGCGATCTGCAATACCGGGCCAATGCCTTTCACCAGGTTGATCCGTGCCATGGTCAGGGGCATCTCGCCCTCGGTCTTAAACAGGGATGAAAAGCCTCCGCCGCGGAAATATTCGCGTACGGCCGGTGGCCATACCGTATTGTCCAGGCATTTCTGAGCTTCCTCTTCGGTGATCTCCCAGAAGGGTTTCATCACCGGGTTGCCGTTTTCGTCCTGTTGCTGGGCGGTGGCATCCAGTGTGGTCGAACCCGAATTGATCAGGTGGATGATCCCATCCTGGGCTTTTCCGGTAAGATTTTTCCCGGATACCCGTTTAACCGCTTCGGGGCTCCAGAAGGTTCTCACGTCGGAAAAGATCTGGGCCCTTTTGGTCAGAAGATGACCGAACAGCATGGCTACAGCGTTGAGGCTGTCGTTTTCCGTGGCCACGATGTAGGGCTCGCGGATGCCGTTCCAGTCGAACGAGGAGTTGAGTATGGCTTCGGGAAAATCACCGTTGGGCATGTGGTCGGTCCATTGCCGCTGTCCCTGAAAGCCCATGGCGATGGCGTTTCTGCCCAGGGATTCTTCCCCGTAGCCCATGTCTTTGAGCTTCTCGTTGCCTTGCATCAGGTCGCGGAAGATGAGGGTCATCTTGATGACGGTGTCCCATTCATAGTCTTTTCGCTCCTTGTCGGCCTGCTGTTCCGGAGCGTTTGGATCTTCGCCTTCCTTGAAGTTCTTGTTGACCCATTCACGAGCCTTTTCAAATTCTTCCCTGTCGTAGATGCCTTCATTAAGTCGGCGGTTGATCTCGCTCATATCGACAAACTCGGTACGCATGCCCAGGTAATCCTGGAAAAATTCCGGATCCACCATCGAGCCTACGATACCCATGGAGGTATATCCCAGGGACAGGTAGGATTTGCCCTGCATCTGGGCAACAGCCAGACCGGAATTGACGAATCGCAGGATCTTTTCCTGGACGTCTTCGGGGATACTGGTATCATCGGCATCCTGTACATTTCTTCCGTAGATGCCGAAAGCCGGCAAGCCTTTCTGAGCATAGCCTGCCAGCGCCGCGGTGAGGTATACGCCCCCGGGTCGTTCAGTACCGTTAAAACCCCATACGGCTTTGGGCCGCAGCGGGTCCGCATCCATTACCTCCGTGCCGTAGCACCAGCAAGGAGTAACGGTGAGGGACAATCCTACATTTTGTTCCTTAAATTGCTCCTCGCATTTGGCTGCTTCTGCCACACCGCCGATGGTCGTTTCGGGGATGACGCACTCAACCTGCTCACCGCTCGGAAAACGCAGATTTTCGGTGATGAGATTTTCCGCTGCACGGGCCAGGTCCATCGTTTGCTTTTCCAGCGATTCCCTTACGCCTCTTTCCCTGCCGTCAATAACCGGCCGGATGCCTACTTTGGGTAATTTACCTATTAGTCGTTTGCTCATGGTTTAATGCTTTTTTGGTTCTGTTAATTATACTTATGATAAAACATTGTTAAATGGTTAAACTGTTAAAT
>CAYNPZ010000279.1:0-4794 GCA_964399175.1 uncultured Bacteroidales bacterium
TTGAGGCTTGCTGCATGAAATCCCCGGCATCGTCAGCCAGCACTTCGCTCCAGTGTTTGCCGCCTTCCCAGTATCCGCCGAATGACGTATCGTAAGGCGACCACTGTGGTTCTTTGCCCTTGATGGGGCGGTTGTAGGTCTCAGGAACCGCTTCCGGCATGCCGGGCCGTATGTGCCGCGTGTAATCGAAAACGCTATCTGCATTAACTTTGACATGCCATTTGCCTGAGAAATAGGTGTCATAACCCTGATCGCTTAGCATTTGACTCCACAGATAATTTTCGCCGGCAAGACTGTCCAGGTTGCTTTCACTTTCCCGGGCATGCCAAAGGAATTCCCCGGTGACCAGCATGGTGCGTGAGGCAACACATACCGCACCGTGCCAGGCACCCATATTGTAGGCATGGGTGAAACTGGTGCCCTCCTGTACCAACTTGTCGAGGTTGGGTGTCTGTATTTCCTCGTTCCCGAGGGCATGTATCGTGTTGTAGGCCTGATCATCGGCGAAGATGAACAGGATGTTGGGCTTCTCTTTCTTCTTTTCCTTACATGACCAGATGGAAATAACAAGAAAGAAAATGATAAGGTTTCTGAAGATAAATTTTTTCATGATTTTATAAAGTTATTTGTGAATGAATGTGTTATAGTTTTTGAGGCTGTCAAGCATCAAATAACAAATAACAAATTACATATAATAACCAATTACCAAAATACCAATGATCAAAACAGCAGATATTCCTATAAGGTATATCTATCTGCGGACCTAGAAGATATGGGTTTGGGTCATTGGACATTCGAATTTGGAATTTATTTGTTATTTGTAATTTGAAATTTGTGATTTTATTGAAGATTCAGGGTATTTATTTATCCGGAGGACAATTACTGTTTTACTTGGATTTTAAAACTATATGCATGTTCACAGGGCTTTTCTTCCGGTGGAACAATGATCAGCCCTTGCTCCTGTATTCTCCATTCGACCGGATCTTCCATCCCAAGCATGGATACCGATTGTATTTGGGATTCCTCGTAATCGCTGAAGGCGTTGAGAACGACCTCTTTTTCCGGCCATTTCATGGAGATGGCGTATACGGTTTGATCGCCTTTCCGGGTGTAGCGGATGCTGTCCTCACCGTAGGTTTTCCAGTAGTCGGTGTCAAAGATGGCCTCCCCGTTTACTTCCAGCCACTGTCCGATGCTTTTCAGCCGGTTCTTCATGATCCGGGGAATGGTGCCGTCGGCTTTCGGACCCACATTCAGCAGCAGGTTCCCGTTTTTGCTGACGATGTCCACAAATTCGTCTATCAGTTGGTTGGCTGTTTTATAGTCTTCCGCCGTAGCCACATGGTTGTAGGCCCAGGAACCTCCGCCCATATAGGTGGGGCACTGCCATTTTCTTGTGTTGATGGAATCCATGGATAGGTGGTCCAGTTCGATAAAATCGCCGACCTCGGGTGGGGCCATCGGCTCGTTACGTATGGTTTTGTTATTGAAGGCCACTTCTTTTCCCCATTCCCGGGCTGTATTGAAGTAATCGGCCATCATCCTTTTCATGTAGGGGTGGAACAGGGTATCTCCCCAGCCGAAATCAAACCAGGCAAAATCGGGTTTGTATTTTCTCTGTATTTCTTTCCACCGTGCCTCCCAGTTGTCCAGGAAAGCTTTGCTTTGCGGGGCTCCGGGTTCGTGCGGCTCTGGATAGATGCCTTCCACTCCCGCGTACTTTGGATTTTCAGTATCACAATCCTTTTCCAGTCTGTAAGACGGCTCGTAGTATTTCCAGTTCTGGGCGCGGTGGTAGGAAGGGGCATATTTCATGCCTTGCTTACGGACTGCCTTTCCCAGTTCTCCTATGATATCCCGCTGAGGCCCCTTGTCCATGGCATCCCATTCGGTGAGCTCGCTGTCCCACATGGCAAAGCCATCGTGGTGTTCGGCCACCGGAACCACATATCGGGCGCCTGCTTCCCTGAAAAGCCTGCCCCATCTTTCCGGATCCCAGTTTTCGGCAGTAAAATCGGGCAGAAAATCCTTGTATCCGAATTCCCAGGGCGGCCCATACGTTTCGGTATGATGCTTATAGATGTCATGCCCTTCGGTGTACATAAAACGGGGGTACCATTCATTCTTATAGGCCGGCACCGAATAGATGCCCCAGTGAATGAAGATCCCCAGCTTGGCATCGTCAAACCATTCCGGTAATTCGTGTGTTTTTAGCGATTCCCAGGTCGGTTCATACTGTTTTTGTGTTTTCTTTTGACAGCCAGCAGTCAAAAGAATGACTGCCAGCATGAAGAGGAGGATGGTGGATTTTTGGTTCATCTTTATTAAATTTTAAAATTATTCCTAAATTCAATTATTTGAGCATTCATGCATTTAATCCCGCTCCACTTCGTTCCCGCGGGCAGTCATTCAATCCCGCCTCCATTACATTTCGGCGGGCAGGCATTCAATTATTCAATCATTTCAATCATCCAATCCCGCCTGTCCCAGTCGGACAGTCCCGCCTGTCCCAGTCGGGCAGGCATCCAATCATTCCCTAAGGTGGCGTAATCATCCCATTCACATCCCACAGGTCTTCCCAGCTTTGATTGTCTTTCCACAGGAATACCTGTCCTTTGATCAGTCGGCAGTTTTTGTCAATACCAGCAATTTGAGTCATTTCCTCCTCAGTAAGATAATCCCCGGTGACAGCCTCCAGGTTGCTGTGTAACTTTTCGGGTTTTACAGAGAAGGGTATGGGTATTTGTCCCCGTTGTACCGCCCATTTAAGGCAGACCAGTACCGGATGGATCCCGTGATTTTCTGCGATCTGAACAATTACCGGGTCTTCAATATCCACGGTATCTTTTTCTGTGCGGTCCCTTTCGGGACGTTTGGGGGAACCCAGAGGACTAAAACCGATGGGCTGTATGCCGTTGCTGACCAAAAACCTGAAGAACTTCGGTTGCTGAAAATGGGGGTGGAGCTCCATTTGGTTGGCCACCGGTTTGATGCGGGCATCCCGCAGGAGCAGCTCCATTTTAGGGATGGTATGATTAGAAGTACCGATATTTTTCACCAGACCTTCATCTACCAGCTTTTCCATCTGCCGCCAGGTTTTCATGTAGTTTTTATGAATGTAGGGCTGGGCATTGGGATCCCGGGACTCGATATCAGCCCCCGGCGGATGAGCATTTGGAAACGGCCAGTGGGTGAGGTAGAGATCCAGATACTCTGCCTGAAGATCCTGTATGGACTGCTTGCACGCAGGTATCACATCTTCCTCGGCATGGCTGTCATTCCAAAGCTTGGAGGTGATCCATAGGTCCTTTCTTTCTACAATCCCTTCCTTGAAAAGGTGGTTCAGCACTTCACCTATCTCCTTTTCGTTGCCGTAAACCGCGGCACAATCAATATGCCTGTAACCCATTTTAATGGCTTCTTCTACAGCTCCGGCGACTTCTTCGGCTGTATAGTTCTCAGAGGCAAAAGTGCCCATCCCGATAGCCGGGATCTCCTGTGCATTGTGCAATACTTTTTTGGGCACTTTTTCCGGGTTTATGGTTTTGTCTGAATTCATGTTCATAAAATTTGGGTTATTTATAATTCATGCATTCATGCATTCAATCATTCTTTCATTGTTTGGCTTCTTCATCAAATACCACAGCCACCTTACCGCTCTTACCGCCGGCCATCAGCTCGTAGGCTTCGCCTGCTTTGTCCAGCGTATAGCGGTTGGTTACCAGCTCTTCGGGGTGGATGTTCCAGCGGGAAAGCCTTTCCACCAGCTCTTCCATCATCCATATCGAGGTTACCCAGGAACCATGGATGCTGATCTGCTCGTGGATGATATCGGGGCTGGGCTGAAAGGTTACCTCGCCACCTTCCCCAACAAGGGCTACTTTGCCCCATTTACGGGTGGCACGGATGGCCAGCTGCCGTCCTGCATTGCTGCCCGAGCAGTCAAAGCCCTTTTCTACGCCATAGCCTCCTGTTGACTGCCGGATTTTTTTAAGTGTATCCTCTCCCGGTGTATACACCTCATCCACCAGGCCTTTTTCTTTGGCTATTTTGATCCGGTTTTCCTCCTTTTCCACGCCGATAAGCTTGTTGGCACCCATTGCCCTGGCGAGCATCAGGTTGGCCAGGCCCACCGGCCCCAGGCCGGTGACCAGCACAGCATCTTCCCCGCTAACGCCGATTTTCTGGATGGCCTCGTATACCGTTCCGAATCCGCAGGCCACCTGGGCCCCGTCTGTATAGGTGAGATTATCCGGGAGGAATACCAGGTCCTTTTCATCAGCCAGGATGTATTCTGCCATTCCGCCGTCTCTTTGCCATCCGTAGGCCTGGCGGTGATCGCTGGTGCAGGAGATCATATACCCTCTGCGGCAATCGTTACAAACGCCGCATCCGGAGATGTGGTATACAATGACGCGGTCGCCTTCACTGAAGCGCTTCAGTCCGCTCCCACATTTAACGATTTGGCCGCATGGTTCATGACCGGCAATCACATTCTGATAAGCCTCGGGGCCCTTGCCTTTGTGTTCATGGTAAATGGCCCGGATGTCACTGCCACAGATGGTGGAAGATTTGGTTTTTATCAGCACCTGCCCGGGTCCGGGCTTAGGAACAGCAACGTCTTTGATTTCTACGGTACTGTTACCCGGGAGGTAGAGTCCTTTCATGGTGTCTTTAATTTTTTCCATAATTCAGAGTTTTATAGGTTCTTTAAATGGATTTTTTCTGTGCGTCGTCCGTAGATGGTGATCACCACAAAGCTGATCAGCGGCAGTACAAAGGATACCCTCACCG
>CAYNPZ010000280.1:0-4792 GCA_964399175.1 uncultured Bacteroidales bacterium
TGTAATAATAAAAATAAGCGGAATAAAACCAATTCGTTTCATAAGTGTACCTCCTATTGGTATCTGTTTTAGTTAAAAATGCTATGATGTAAAAAAATTGTTTATAGATTTAACAAAAAAACATTAAATTAAACCTTTCCATTAATTATTTTTATTTATAGTTTTTCAATCTACTCTTCATAATCCCCTTCAGGCTCTTTTCTTCCTGCATATCCTTCATTCTGCGTAAGATTTGGGTTCCTATCTAATTCCTCATACGGGATTGGGAAATATTCTCTATAATCTTCCCGGTTGCCCTGTGTATGATCATCGGTCCATTTCCCTGAAGTATACATATCATGACGCCGCAAAATACTTCTGAACTTTCCTTCCAGAATAAGTTCCCTGGCAAATTCAGTAATAACCGAATCTCTAAACTGATCCTTATTTACATCTTCCGGATTTATATCAGGCAAAACACTGTGGGGGGTTTGTTCACCATCTAAATGATCGCCACGTGCCCGCGCTCGCACCATATTTATAGCATCACATGCAACCTGGGTAGGACCATTCAACTCGTTTTCAGCTTCAGCCTTTATCAAATACATCTCAGAAGCCCGCATGAGTTTTTCATCAACACTTACATACCTACGCGTTTTACTTTCATCCAGAATATGGCGTTTTACTGTACAAGGACCAAAATTATCAAAGAATACACTATCATCCTGATATTCTCCACCTTTTATATAATAAGGCATCCAGTTCCTCATAGTATGTTTCTTCCGATATGTTTCCGGTGTGGATTCATAAAAATCTTTGTCTACCCAAAACATATGAGCTTTTTGATCTTCATTCAGTGCAAAGTCGATGGCTCCAAAATCAGGATGACTGTAACCATAAACCGGACAAATATATGCCTGGTGATTTGGCAGGTTAGATGTGGAACCGCCCTTAACGTGATTAGATGCTAAGATATGCTCTCCATGAGCTTCATGATCGGGATGCCAAATCAACGAATAGTCCGGTTGAAGTTTAACTTTATCATGGGATATCGCAGCATCAGCATAGTCTCTTGCTTTTTCCCAGTTATTCTGCTGGGCATGAACCCTTGCTAATAATCCTTGAGCAGCAGCAAGAGTAACTCTTCCTCCTTCGTAATTACCAACATCAAGTTCGTCACCAAACAAGTCTATAGCTTTATTTAACTCCTCTTCGATAAATGTATAACATTCATCTTCTGATTTTCTCGGTTTATTTAAACCCTTTAAACCTTTAGTAGGCTCTTTATGAAGGGGGACACCCCCAAATCTATCTACCAGCTTTTTATACAAAAATGCCCGCCAAAAACGCGTTTCAGCTCCTATCTGTTGTGCCTTAGCATCAGATATATTAACATCTTCTTTATTACGATTTTCCTCTGAAAGGGCGGCAATTATATAATTGCAACTGTTTATCGTACCATAAGCCAGGTTCCAAAGCTCGGAAAATGCTTTTGTAGTTCTGTCCCAAGTCCAGTTATCCCGATAGGAAAAGCCATCTACAGCATTTTTCTTTATGATATCAGTTGTTTCATCTTGCTGCTGCAGATAACGAGCATCCTTAAATAGACCACCATCCCATGAAAACTGGTATACCCCATTAAGGGCTAGATCCAACTGCTTATCAGTTTTATAAAAATCATCTACATTCGGGGCTCCAGGAGGCTCTTCTTTTAATATATCTTCTTGACATGACGCAAAAAACAAGAATAATCCTCCTAATACTAACATGCTTATTTTTACTAATATTTTCATAGTTCTATTGAGTTTAAAATTATTGAATACATTAAGTATCGTTTCAATCAGAAACCCAGATTTACCCCTATTTTGACAGCTCGTTTAGGCGGATATGGAAATCGATCTACTCCTTTTACAGTATTTGAGCCGGTAGCTGCGTTGACTTCCGGATCATATCCCGGATAACCTGTAAAGGTTAACAAATTAATTCCAGAGACATAAACCGTTGCATCCCGCATATTATCAAAGATAGAATTTGGGAGGGTATATCCGACTCTTAAATTTTTAACGCGTAAAAATGAACCGTCGTATATATTATCGGTATTTACAATATTTGGATATCCCTGTCTACCTATCGGACCAATAACATCCTGACCATATCTCGGCCCTGAATTTGCCGAACCGGTTACATCCGGACCAGTTCTTGGATTCTCGGGAGTCCAACGATTTTCCCGGTCAGGTTTCCATAAATTGGTTCCACCGGCAAGTTCATTTTTTGTCAACATTAAAATGTCGTTTCCATAAGTACCTTGTAAGAATAACCGAATGTTGAAATTTCCTATAGTCATGGTGTTCGTTAGGCCATAAACAAAGTCGGGATTCGGATTACCAACAAATGTATCGTCGTCGGCAGAATATGTGCCGTCTCCATTTCTATCAACAAAACGGTAATCTCCGGGTTCAGCATCAGTCATGGTACCAACCCGATCAATCTCCTCCTGATCTTTCCAAACGGTATTTTCATGCATAACCGAGCCATAAAATGCGCCCACCGGATGACCTGCCTTCAGGCGTGCTACCTGGCGTCCATGCCACCAAACATTGCCACTACCGGCCCAGCCTTGGCTTATATAAGTTGCTGCTCCTAAGTCCAATATCTCATTATTATTGGAGGAAAAATTCAGTTCCGTTTGCCATTGGAAATTTTCACTATTTATGTTGTAGCTTGTCAGGTTTAATTCGATACCTTGATTTAACATTTCCCCAATATTTTGGTCTACACTCCCATATCCTGATTGGTTGGGGAGGGGTACACCCAAAATCATTTTTGTAGTTTTCTGGTAATAATAATCCATAGCCAATGTCAACCGATTATCAAACATGCTAAGATCAAATCCGATATCATAATCAGTGGATTCTTCCCAGCCCAAATCCGGATTGGGAATGCCTCCGGGCCCGGCACAAGTAATCATGTCACCCTGGGTATTTCCTGAATATGCGTAATCGGTCCAAAAACCTACTGTTGAAAGGGACTCATAGGTTCCTATTCTATCATTACCTGATTTTCCCCAACTTAGGCGCAATTTCAAATTATTTATAGCATCAATGTTTTCCATGAACGAATAATTACTAATACGCCAGCCTATCGCTGCCGCCGGGAAATATCCCCATTTACTATTTTCACCAAATTTCGATGATCCGTCAGCACGAGCTGAAAGCGTCAGAGAATAGGTATCGTCAAAGGAATACCTAGCTCTGCTAAGCCAGGACATTAATCTCCAACTATTGGTTCCATGCCATGGATCACCTACGTCTTGTGCGGCACCCAGATTATTGTATTCAAAATAATCAGATGGGAAATTCTTGGCCCAACCGCCGGTCCAGCTATTAGTTTCCTCTTCATAAATATATCCGGCGGTTACATTCAGATCGTGAATTTCTCCAAAAGTATTGTTATATTTCAAAAGATTTTCACTCAGTATTTTCAGGCTTTCATCTTCACCAACACTGGCATAACCATCAGCTGGCCGCGATCTTACCATATCAGAAGGATAATATGTGCCATCAGTGCCGTTACTCTGATCAATCCCAAAACGGATTTGAACATCCAATCCTTCAAGGAGTGTATAGGTTGCCTGTATATTTCCTATAATATCTAACATCTTGTGATCCAGCATATATTCTTCTGCCTCACGAACAGGATTATCGAAGGTATACCCTCCGGTTCTGTGATTATATGGATGCATATACTCACCCTCTTCATTATAAACAGGCATGGTGGGTGATGCATCCAATATATCGACAATCAAATTGGTCTGACTTCCGTAACCTTTTGAAGCAGTTATCGCTTCGTTTTGATTTGTATAGCTTATTTGTAAATTTTCACTTATACTAAGCCGATCAGTAACTTGAGCATTGAGATTAATCTTTCCGGAATACCTTTTCAACCCGGAATTAATAATTATACCTTCTTCATCTCTAAAATCTCCTGAGATAAGGTACCGCAAATCCTCAGTTCCTCCTGAAAAAGTAATCTCATGATTTTGGGTCCTGGCCGTACGGAATATTGCTTCCTGCCAATCGGTGCCTTCTCCCATATTGGAAATTTCATTTTCCGAAAACATTTGACTCTGGCCTTTGAGATCCTTCATTTCATTCAACAATCTTGCATGTTCTTTTGCCCCTAAAAGATCCAATGTTTTGGTTGGGCGCCCAAATGATATACTACTATTAATATCGATATTCTGTTCACCGGCTTGTCCTTCTTTTGTGGTAATAAGAACTACTCCACTAGCTCCCCGGGATCCATAAATGGCAGTAGCAGATGCACCTTTCAATACTTCCATTGACTCAATATTAGAAGGACTCAGCGACATCAGGGGATTGTTTTGGGATCGGCCTCCACCAAGCCATCCACCTTGCGTATCACTGATGGGCATACCGTCGATTACATACAGTGGAGAGCCACTAGCTGCTATAGAAGCAGATCCTCTTACATTCACTGATATACCCCCACCGGGTTTATGAGAACCAGTAAAAACGTTTACACCACTAAGTTTGCCTTGCATGGCTTGATCCGCAGAAGTAACAACATCCAGTTCAAGATCCTCACTTTTTGCTGAAGAAATAGAACCATCGACGTCGCTCCTCCTCGCCGTACCGTAACCTATAGCCACGACCTCTTCCAATTCGGTAACTGCTTGTTCCATCTCCACATTTATCTGCTGCCGGCCTTCGATGCCAACAGTGACTTCCTGGTATCCCACAAAAGAAAATACCAGTGTGGCATCGGCGGGAGCTTCGATGGAATACTCACC
>CAYNPZ010000281.1:0-1881 GCA_964399175.1 uncultured Bacteroidales bacterium
GTGAAGGATTTTCCTGGCCAATGACATCTTCCTTAACAATATTGAACAGGTGGGGGTGTTTCTCTAAGATGCTGTCAATCAACCCTAATTCCGGATCTCTTCTCCAGTTTGGCTGTTCGAATTGTATCTTAAAGTCCTCAAAGAGTTTCATAGGCGTTTTTAGTGTAAATATAATAACGAATTTTTAGATAGCAATACTGAATGGCCCATGTTTACTCGTCTTAATAGTCTATAGACGGACTCTAATTAGAATCAACAAGACTGTTTAAATATTTTTCCAACATGGTATAACCACTGGTAGCAGGATTATTAGGATCAAGCCCTTGTTTCTTTTCCCAATGATCAGGCATGCCATCATGGTCTGTATCCTGCGGGGCAGGTTTGCTTTGTAGTTCCGGCCAGCCGCACACGTCACTCGTTGAATTGATAATACCGTCGCCGTGGGTCGCAGTGCCGTTTCGGACTTCCTCGATGATGCGCAAATCAACAGCATCGCGTTTGAGTATAGTAGCGCTTGCATTATCAAGAACAGCCTGATAGGCTTCTTTAGTCGTTTGCTGGTTGATCGACCTCGTCGGCACCGGCTCACTTAGCCTTACTGAATCAATCGGTAACGGCTCATGATTTTCGTCTTCAGGGAATACTCCCTTCCAGTTATTGTTTGTAACCTTGCTGCTGCCTACAACATAGTTATCCCAACATACCACTTACCAAAACCTTCCTCTCGAGAATCTCTCCATGGTGCAGCAATTTTTGTTCTATGTTCGGACTCCCTAGCAGGTCCCGGTTTGTAATAATTGGCCACTATGTTGGCTTTGAACACAGGGAACTCTTCATTTCTGTAATTTTCACCACCATATATGGTTTCATGCTCCCAGTTGTAGATCACGTTGTTCCGGAAGTCATTGGGACTGGTTCCCGATCCGAAACGTGGGTTACGACTGACTTTAAGGGCAAACAGGTTGTGGTAAGAGGTGCTGTTGTTATTCCCCCAAATACCACCAAACGCATGGCCTTCGGGGCTCAAGGCTTCCGTGATCATCGACCAATGGAAGGTCACGTTTTCACAAATGTAGATCGACATGACCTCGTCCCTGCTCCAACTAGCGGATACGTGGTCAACGATTATATTTTTATGACCTCTCGACCCGATCGCATCACCGTCGCCGCTTTCACGGTCAGTTCTTACCCGGATATACCGGATGATGACATCATCGGCGTGAATGCCGAGATGACCCTTAATCGTGATTCCGTCCCGGTGCCGTTTGTCCGGCAATCGTGATGAACGGATTTTTGATGCCCAGGATCGATTTCAGATCAATGGTTACCGAGACCTGGAAAACAATGGTTCTCGGTCCTGATGCCTCAACAGCAGCTCTTGAACTACCTTTTCCACTATCGTTTAAATTTGTTACCTCATAAACCTCTCCACCTCGTCCGCCTTTCGTATATTTTCCATATCCTTCGGCAGTTGGAAAGGCTAATAGCTGAGCAAGACTACTTGCTGCAAGAAATAGTGAAAAGACAATACCAAAAATTAATTTTTCCATAGTTTAATATGTTTTATAATTCTATACTTACTCAAGTTTTGGTTTTTCAATAAAGAAATGGTATCTATCCAATTACTTCAACTAAAGCTACATAAGACTCATTGCCAGGTGTTTTTAAGGGGATCTTGCCATGGTGACCCCAGTCGTCTCTGCTCCCTTCCCATTGTACTTTGATCATTTCAGGTGCTGACCAGGATAAATCTTCAATATCCAGCCATCTGACCCTAACCCGTTCTGTATAGATCCAGGGATCAAGGCCTACCATAAAACGTCCTCTGGGAAAATAAACAGCATACTGTTCACCGATTTCCGCGCAAACATATGCTTCCAT
>CAYNPZ010000281.1:1891-2263 GCA_964399175.1 uncultured Bacteroidales bacterium
AAATATCAAATTTCTGTAAAAGCATATCCATTGCTTTAAGATTGGTCTGAACACGTTCATTCAGTCCCGAACCCCAAACATCTGGTAAAGCCGGACGGTGAAAGCGGCTTGATGCACAACCGGCAAAGATATTACGCCAAAAGCGATTGACGGCTTCTGTTTCGGTTCCCGCTGAATAATTGGATCCTTTACCACCACCATATACTTTCACGTTGTTCATGGGCATAGGACCGGAACCAAAGGAAATAATTTTCTCCCGCCAGTTGATTATGTTTGCCCATTGGGCATGTCCTCTTGCACCTCTTGAATCCTGGTTGTTTTGGGAAATTTCTACATAGCTGTATATATCATGAAATGTCATGGCAGCCCTCA
>CAYNPZ010000281.1:2278-4766 GCA_964399175.1 uncultured Bacteroidales bacterium
GGTAGGATCAAATCGCATGGTAGTCACATAGGCCTTGCGGTCCATTTCTGCTGCTGTCCTATTAATAAAATGGGCCCAATAGTTTTCCCATACTTTTCCTTCACTGCTTTCATTATTGATATTGTATAAAACATTGTCATAAGTAAGTGCGATTGAAAGGAGTTTGGATATATACTTTTCCTGATACTGAAGCAGCGTTTTATTGTCTGACCCGATAGAACTGTAAAAATCATCGTCATCATCCATCACCTCCTCAGAATAATTTATATTATTTTCATATGTCCATGGATCTTGCTCCCCTCCAAGATCGAACTGATCCCATAAAGTGAGCTGAACGATGATACCTCGCTTAGCCGTTTCATCAAGAAAGAAAATCAACCTATCCCAGTATTCACTATTCCATTGATCCAGGTTAAACTTTCCGTTGCTATCTTTTTCAAAGGGGGAAACATCCCCTTCATCACGATTGGACATGGTATTGCGTACATAATTACCACCCACCGAGGTGAGCAGGTCAAGATGATCCGTTAACTTCTTGCCTGTCCATTGGAACAGGTTGTCATCATCACTTCCTCCGCGTAAAAGAATGGGTTCACCATGATATTCCCAATACCAGGGATTTTCGCTGTAAGGCCTGATTGCTTCGTTCTGCATATCAGCATTAACGGATTGATCCGTTGAAGTTAAATTCTCTGTACCTTGACCTATTGCTGACTTGGCAGTAAGAAATATAAAAGGTACAAGCACTAAAAACAATAGATAACATTTTCGCATCATAAATGATATGTATAAAGTTTTCGAATTAAAGGTATTTTTCTGCAAATGCTCTTTCTTCGTAGATTTTATACTTTATTCAACAAGAGTATTTAGATATTTTTCCAGCATGGTATACCCATCCTCAGCAATCTTATTCCTATCAGAAGGATCATTGGGATCAAGACCATTCTTCCTTTCCCATTCATTGGGGATGCCATCATGGTCGCTATCGGCAGGAGCGGGCGCACTTTCTAGTTCCGGCCAGCCGCCCACTTCGCTTTGGCTATCGATGATTGCCCCCGTACGGTTTCGGACATCATTGACCACGCGTGCGTCAACGGCATCACGATCAGGTAAGCAAGATCCCCCGTGAGCCAGAACCCTTTCAAATGCTTCCAGGGGCTCATCGGTTACAATAGAGCCTGCGGGGAAAGGCTGGCTTTGTTTATATGCTTCAATCTGCTGCTGACTCCAGTCTTCGTCAAACCCTACCAAATCCCACTGGGTCTCCGGTTTTTCATAGTCATAATAATTATCATGAAAATAGGATTTGTTGAACGGCGAACCGGTCGAGTAGGCAATGCCGGTATTTTCGGAATTGGGACCAGGGATTAAAAAGTTGCCTACGTAGTTCATTCTGGTAATGCTTTTGGAGTCAGCATTGTAACCTGCATGTCCGCCACTCCAATTATAGATTATATTATTCCGAAAATCGAGCAGTAAGCCATCCGGGTCTTCATCGTGGGGATTGCGGTCATAATTGCCGGGGCGGGGATTTCTTCCCCGATTGTGTGCATAGATATTGTGATGATAACTGTATCTAGCTCCGCCGGTCCCCCGAATGAGTGACCCGAAGCTGTGGTTTTCCGGATTCAGACCTTCGCTTATAAAACACCACTGAACAGTTATATTGGTTAGCTCAGGTTCGGCTGTGGAAGCAGAGAGTACTTCGTCAGTGCTCCAACTGGCAGAGCAATGATCGACAATGATATCGTGTCCTTCCTGAATGGAGATTGCATCGCCACCATCGTCTCGGTCACCCAGCCGGGACCGAATGTAACGAATCACCACATCATGCGTTTGGATTTCGAGGGATTGGTCACGGATGCAGATGCCATCCCCGGGAGCGGTTTGCCCGGCGATGGTAATATAGGGATTAGAAATTTCCAGATCACTCCTGAGTTTAATTGTTCCGGATATTCTAAAAACAACTGTTCTTGGTCCTGAAGCTTCAACAGCGGCACGAAAGCTACCGGGACCGGAGTCATTGAGGTTCGTCACTTCATATACAGTACCTCCCCGACCCCCTTTTGCATATTTACCATATCCTTCGGCGCCTGGGAATGCAAGTTGCTGGGCATAGTTATTAAACCCACCAAATAGTATTACAATAAGACCAAAAAATATCTTTTTCATCTTAATATAGTTTTACTCGTCTTTGCTTCCAAAACATTGGATTTTTCCATCGATGCAAGACATAAAAAGCCTGTTTTCTGCTGCGATAAGCCCGTCAAACACAGGTGGGCTATCCAGCTTATAGGTCCTGCGTGTTTTACCGGAGGCAGAGATCACCTGTAAATAGGCTCCATCTCTGCCTGTAAAAGTGGCAAGCGGATCTTCCGGATCAATAACATCACGTGGTCCGGCAATATAAAGCAGGTTGTCGGCGAGAACCATTGCTCTTGTCCGCAGGCTTATCCGCTGAGACCAAAGAGGCGGTCGCGGTCGTGTA
>CAYNPZ010000282.1:0-4726 GCA_964399175.1 uncultured Bacteroidales bacterium
CATTTTGGATGAACAAGCCATTTCCAATGCATTTATAAGTTTTGGGGAGAGCAGCGTGCTTGCCAGAGGGCATCATCCTTACGGAGATTGCTGGAAAATCGGGATCCGGCATATCAAAGACAGCAATCAGAATGTATATTCACTGGATCTTAAGGATGTTTCTTTATCTACCTCCGGGAATACCTCTGAAGAACTTAGAGACATTGTCCATCCCAAAACAGGACGGTATCCGGAAAAAATCAGCACCACTTCAGTGGTATCAAAATCCGCGGTAGATGCAGAGATTCTCTCTACTGCCCTCTTACTGGCCAGTGATGAAGAAAAAATCCAAATACTGGAAAAACTAAAACCTGAAAAGGCCACTGAAATAGTATACTTTAACAATCAACCAAATATTAAGGAATGGTATAACAAATCTGAAAATATACCGTACGAAAATTCAGTAAATGAAAACAAAACCAAACCAGCTTAACAAATAAATATTTTACATTTTCAATATCATTTTACTAATTTACAAAAACCACAACTATAATTTATGGAAGAACCGAAATTACAATCGCGGAGAGATTTTTTAAAAAAGCTTTCATTATTTGCAGGTTCCGGTCTGCTGATGACGGCAGCCCCGGGAATTACCTTTTCAGAATCATTACAAAATAATGAAAGTTCAGCCAATGACCGTATTCGTTTGGGAGTCATTGGAGTTGGCAGTCGTGGCAGATATCACGTATTGGTTTTGAACAACATTCCCAATGTTGAGATCACGGCGGTTTGTGATAATTATCCACCAAATTACGACCGTGCAAAAGAATTGACAAACGGCAAAGCGGAAGCTTATTGGGATTACAGAGAACTGCTGGAGAAAAACAAGCCTGATGCAGTCCTTATTGCCACCCCGCTGCATGAACATGCCCACATCACTATTGATGCCCTTAAGAGTGGATGTCATGTACTTTGCGAAAAGAGTATGGCCAAGACCATTGACGACAGCATCGCCATGGTAAAGGCACAGAAGGAAACCGGAAAAATCCTCTATGTAGGCCATCAAAGGAAATTTGACATCAAATACCTTAAAGCTAAAGAAATGGCGGATAACGGATTTTTCCCGAAAATCACCCAGATAAGGGCATGGTGGCATCGTAACAACGACTGGCGCAGACCTGTACCGGAAAATCATTTCCCCGATTATCCCAACTGGGAACTTGATCCGCAGTATCCAACACTTGAGCACAAGATCAACCACAGGCTATACAGGGAATATTCCCGGGGACTCATGACAGAACTAGCCTCGCACCAGCTTCATGTGGCCAACTGGTTCATGAATAAGGTACCTGAGTATGTGAGTGGTTCAGGCAGCATCAACTACTGGCACGATGGCCGGGAAGTGTTCGACAATGTAAACCTGGTATATCAATATCCCGGGGGGATTCCTGTCATATATGATTCCCTGACAAGCAACAAACAATACAGCCTGGAAGAGCAAATCATGGGGCCAAAGGGAGCCTTTGAGCTCGAAAACGGCAAATATTTCTATGAATCTCCGGCCCCGGCACCTGGAATATTGCAGATGATCAACGATATGGAACATCAGATATTTGATAATGTTCCTTTGGGCGGTAAATCTTGGGTACCCGAAAGTGCTGCCGATACTTCTGGCGAATTCTTTATTGACGATTATCCACTTCCCAATTCAACGCAGCTTCAGAATGAAGCATTTTTGGAGGCTGTAAGGAAGAATAAGATTACCGCGGGCCTGGCAGAAGAATATCTTTATGCAACAATTGCCACTTTAATGGGCGATCAGGCTATGATGAACAATGAAGTGGTTCACTGGCCCAAGGAAAAACTGAAAGTACTGGATCAATTTAACAAATAAAAATCGATTATATGAAAGATTCCATCATATCAGCAAAATCAAAAAAAAGGGAGCTCAACATTTTTATTATAGCTTTCGTAGTCGCATTTATTCTGAATATCATCTCCATCATCGCTTACAATACAGACTGGATTGAAGTGCTGTCCGCACTCCACTATGTATTGCTTTTTGCCATTGTATTATATATAATACAGGGGATCATACGGCTCATCATTTGGGGGATCAGGAGACTGGCGAGCAAAGAGCGCTCTCAGGCTTAAGGAAGGAATATCTGACCTTTATAGAAAACACCCAATGCTGGAGTTTCCAGCATTGGGTGTTTTTTACATTATCAATCCTTTTTCAGATCATTGATCTCCTCTCCATCCAAAATCACATGCTTAATCCGCTTTCTTTTCCAGGTATAAGTAATGTGCACCAAACCATCGGACGACTGAATCACTGCCGGATAGGAATATTCTCCGGGCTGGTCCTCCAGGGTCAGGATATTTCTCCAGTTCTTACCGTCTTTGGAAACCGCTAAATTCAAAGGAGTTCTGGGTCCACCCCACTCACCTTTTTTGCTTTTGGAATGGTTATAAACCAACAATTGCAAACCGCTGTCCAGAGTCACCGCATCGGTCCCTGAATTGGGATTGGGAAGCACTGTCGGTTTAAGATCGGTCCAGTGGTATCCCCCGTCATACGACCAGCTGCTAATGATCCGGTTCTCCTTGCTCCGGCAGAGTATCTGCAGGGTGTCATCCCCGTATTTCAGTATGCTTGGCTGAATGACATTGTATTGGCTGGCATCGTTGATGGGCCCAATTCGTTTCCAGGATCTTCCCTTATCGCTGGTTACCTCAAAATGTACGCGCCATCCTTTATGTTCTGTACTGGAAGGGCAAATCAGCCTGCCGTCACCCATGAGCACAGGTTTATTCTTGACCGGACCGATGATGTCCTCCGGGAGCCGGCAAGGGCGCGACCAGGTTTTGCCATGATCATCCGAAGTTTTCAGCACACCCCACCATTCACTTGGGCTTGGTCCTACTTTGTAGAACAGCATTAAAGGACCATCCGGATATTGAAAAAGTACAGGATTCCAGCAGGGATATCGCTTTTCGTCATGCTGAATGCCATTGGCAACGGAGACCGGATCAGTCCATTGGCCATCGGTCTTCCGGCTGAGCCATATCTCCACATCCTTATTCTTCTCGTGTGTTCCTCCAAACCAGGCAGCCACCAAACCATCAGGTGTCGATTCGATGGTTGAAGCATGGCAACTGGCAAAAGGAGCCTCCTTAAAAATGAATTCTTCTTCCATAATCAAATCGTTTTGTTGTTGAGCACTGACACTGGCCAACGTGAAAATAAAGACCAGAATGAAGATTCCCTTTAAAGTGTGTCGTTTCATATTCGATCATTTAATAATTTATAAATTCCAATCAACAAGCATCAAATCACAAATAATATCCAATAAACAATTTTCAAATGACCAAAATTCATCTGTCTAAGTTTTGAAATTGAATCATTGGTAATTGTGATTTATTTGTCATTTGGATATTGTGATTTGAAATTTCAATCATATTTTTTTCAAAAAAACTACTATTCTTTCTCACAAGCTGGTTCCCAATTAAAACTTCTCCTAAAGTGCTTAATTCTGTGAAATGTCATAAAATTCGCATCATGGTAATTGGCAGCTCCTCCGAGGCCGTCATCATAAGCCGTACGGGATACTGCAATAATATCATCCCCTTCAAATTGCCAGTCGAGATACTGAAAAGCATGGTGATGGGGTTCGGGATGATGCAGTATGATCCTTTCAATGGTCCATGTTTTTAAATCCTCGCTGCTGACCAATGCAACCGTGTTTCGCTCGCGGGTATCCACATCTTTGGGTTGTACCCAGTTTACCAGTGACCAGTACTTCCGGCTTTTTTCATCATAGCGGATGGTGAATTTCTTGCCTGTGCCCCCTGGCAGGCGGATAAATCCTTTTTCAGGATTGAAATTGGCTTTCTTTCCCGCTTCATTCACGTGCACTATAGCCGCTACTCCCCTGGTCTCATCAGAAAATGAACAACGTAAAATGTTAACCACATCACCATCGGGTGTTACCACGGCATTACCTTCCAGCCAGCTCCGCATTCTGCCATCATACCAGTCTTCATCGTAAGGTATCTTATTGGTAAATGTCCAGTTAGCGGTATCCAGAAGATTGGCATCCACCGGAACAGACATCATGAATGCTTCAAAGTCTCTGCCCTGGGGCGCATATTCCATGGCCCGCCATAAACGCCCGTCATGCCTAACAATAGGTACCGGGGCGCAGTGGTACCGGCCTTCAGCAAGCAAGCCGCTTTGCCTGTCGGTTGGGTTGGTCCAGGTTTTTCCGCCATCTTCCGATCTACGGATAACGGCATTGTTCATCCGGCCATAGGTGCCGATCAGGTACAAGGCATTGTGGTGATAAAAAAGCGTAGACCACCATTGATTCTCTATGGTAGTAAGATGCTCCCAGCTTTTCCCCTTATCGGTTGATCGGTATACCAGGGTTTGATCCCATGAACCACGGCCGCCCCCTGGACCGAAATAATCATGAGAAGCCACATAATCACCACCTGGCATAACCACAATAGAGGGTGAGCCAATATACTTTCCTGTGGAAGCCGGTGAATGATTGATCACAACACCAGGTGCTTCAGGATTATAGCTCTGGGCCCATGAAGGAGTATTCATGGCAATAATGACAAATAACAGAATTGTAATCTTTTTCATAGACTATTCATTTATAGCATTAATTCTTTTAATTTTACTCTAGAGTCTGTCTATAATATCCGCTGGCTGCGTTACGCTCGTTTTTCATGCCAG
>CAYNPZ010000283.1:0-4726 GCA_964399175.1 uncultured Bacteroidales bacterium
GACAGATACGTGAAGGTTATCTTTAATAAAGTAATCGCAACTTTCGGGCATTTTGAAAATTCAGAAGATATTACGCATGACATCTTTCTAAAAATATTTCTTCGCCTTAAAACATACAAAGGTGAGGCAGCCTTTTCGACATGGGTTTATTCCATAACAAATCACCACATTATTGATATCATTCGCACTGAAAAAAAGAAAAATGAATTTAATTCCGGCATGGAGGATTTATCTTCCATACCGGAACCTGAGCCTGATGACGAAGCGCTATTGAATATCCAAACCAATAAATTATTGCAAGTCCTTGAACAATTAAATAGCGAAGAACGATTGATCCTGATATTAAAATATCGTGACGAACTGTCTATCAAAGGAATTACAGAAGTTTTCGGAATCAACGAAAGTGCTGCAAAGATGCGCATAAGCCGCGCGAAAAAGAAAGCCTACAAAATATATAATGATCAATATAAAAACATTGAGGTATGAGGAAAAAAAAGAACCCATTTAAGGAAATTTATGAAGATGTAGAACCTCCGGAAGAACTGAAAGAAAGAATAATAAAAGATGTTAGAATGCGTAAGCTGATTGCTGACTCCGCAGAACTGTTTACACTTAAATTCGGGAAAACCATGGGAGATCTTTTCTTTAACAGATCAAAAAAAGGTACGAATCATAAAAATAATAAATCATGAATCAACTTGAACAATGGAGACAAATCATCTTAGACTCGTTAACTACATTGGGTGAAGAAATCATGCGAATTTTACCCGGAATCCTGGCGGCTATTCTACTTCTGCTGGTGGGCTGGCTACTGGCAAAAATATTTTCCCGTTTAATTACCCGTTTATTCCGCCTGCTGCATTTTGATAAGCTGGCAAGCCGGATAAACGAATTAAAATGGATGCAAAAATCTGAATACAAAATCGTGCCCAGTAAAATTATCGGAAAATTTGTATACTGGGTTATACTATTGTTATTTATTATTACAGCCACCGACACATTGGGCTGGAGCGCCGTTTCACAATCCTTCAACCAGTTAATTACTTACCTTCCCCAATTATTTAGTGCCATTATCATATTTGTGGTGGGTTTTTACCTAAGCAATCTTATAAGAGATTTTATTAAAACCACCTTGCAATCTCTTGAAATAGCATCCGCTTCTCCATTTGGTGAAACTGCTTTTTATATTATCATGATAATCGTTTCCATTACTGCTTTAGAACAAGCCGGTGTAGAAACCTCGCTTCTTACATCGAATATAACTCTGATTATCGGCTCTTTCCTGCTGGCGTTTACTGTGGCTTTTGCAATATCCTCAAGGGAAATCTTTAAAAACATACTTTCTTCATATTATGGAAGAAGCAATTTTCATGTGGGTCAGTATATCAAATATGATAATTTAAAAGGAGAAATCACCAAAATTGACCGCATGCACGTTACCATAAAAGATGGAAAAACAAAATATGTAATACCCACATCTCGTTTAATATCAGAGGAGTTTGAAATAATTGAAAAATAAAAAGGATATATAAATTCATACAACAAATCAATTACTAAACAATTAACATTATGAAAACACGTAAAAAACAAAAACAATTCCTTAAGAAGTTAGCCATCGGGCTTTCTGTAGTTATTTTCAGCGTTGGCGGCTGTACCAGTCCACAATCTGAAAAAGAAGCAGAAAAACTTATTCAAAAACAAACTGAGGCTTTGGAAACCCAGCAGGAAGCCGTGGAAGAAACATTCAATGAGCTGACCGCCGTGAAAGATTCACTCGAAAAGGAACAAAACGAACTCATGAGTGAACGCGAACAAATCAACAGTGAAATAGAAAAACTGAGCCAAAGCCAGAAAGAATTTGCTAAAACTCAGAAGCAAGAGCAGCTTAATAAACTGAGAGAGAAAAAAGAAGAACTACAGAAAAAATTAGACAATATGAATGACAGTCTTTCGGGTATTGAAAACCGGATTGGCAGCCTCGAAAGAAAAAAAGACACCCTTCAGGCACAGGAAAAACAGATAGAGAAGCAACAAAAGCAAGCCAGAGCTCAGCTTGTTACCGGTATTGAGGAGATTGACAACCGTCTCGAAGAACTGGAAGAAGAAACCCAGATGAAGCGGAATCAGCTTGAAATTCACCGGCAACAAATCAAACTTTCAGAACGAAAGGTAGATCTGCTGGAGAAAGAAAAGAATCAGTATCTGCGACAAAGAAACCAGGTTCTTAAGGAAGGTGGAGACGATACCCGGCTGGAAGAGATTAACCTGAAAATTGAAGAGGTCAACAGCAATATCGATGAGGAGCAGAACAAGATCAATGCCGCCGAAAGTTCCATTGCTTCTATCCAAAACTGGATGAATGATGTAGAACAATTGAAACAAAGGCTGCGTGACATGATGGAGCAGGAGTACAGCAAAAATGAGATGATCAAAGAGTTCAACAAAGAAGAGCAGGAACGATTAAACAGTGAAATGAGTTCACTTAATCAGCAGGAGAAGAAGCTTGATTCACTTAAAACTGCCCTGGCAGAGCAAAAATCACAAATTAATCAACGGCTTGACTCCCTGGACTCAGAAATAGAAACAGTAAGGAATAAGGAGCTTTCAGAAATTTTGGCCGACAGATCAGCATTAGAGAAGGAAGAAGCCGCACTGGCACAAAAAGAAGCAGATTTACTGGCTGAATCCGGTGAAAGGAAAAGCCGTAAAACGGTTTCGGAAGGCAATATTGAAGGCGCCAAAATGCTGAAGAATCTGGAAGAGGAAATAAGAGAGAAAAGAAATCGAATTGAATCTCTGCAACAAGAGATCGCTGAAGATCGTCAGGAGCTTGCAGAAAAAAGATCTGAACTGGAAGCCAGACGATCAAAAAAAGTAAAAACCATTGCTACCACTGTTATCATCGTAATTGTGGCCGCTGCAGCTGTATTGGCATTACTCTTCTTCCTCGGAAGAAGGAGAAAATTAAAAAGAACCAAATAAATCAAAGAAATAATATAAACCTTTAAACAATTGATGAATTATGGCAACTGAAAACACATCCAACAACACCGGAAAAGAAGAAAAAAACAACACATCCGGAGAACAGCAGGAAAAGAAGAGTGCACAGCAGGAAGAGCAAAAGTCTCAATCTGCCTCTTCAACAAAGAAAGAATCGCAGGAGGAATCAAAATCTACCAAAACCGGAAAAAAGACTGAATCCTCAGCAAAAACAACAACCGGAAGCAAAAAAAGTAGTGGTTCAAAATCTGCGGGTACAACCAAAAGCAAAACCTCTGAGAAAAGTAAAAAAGAAGAGGAAAGCAAAGAAAAAACTGAAAGTCCCGATTTCTGGAAGGAAGCAAGTGAGAATATTTCCGAAGGTACCAGAGTAATTAATGAAGAAGCAAAAGTAATCGGTGAAAAATTATCCACCTATTCTGAGAAAATCTTTGGCAGGATAAAGAAAACGTCTTCGGAGGCATACAAAACCGGCGCAAAATTAACCCAGAATGCAGTGAACAATGCGCAGGCCCTGGCTGAAAAGTACCGGGATATGTATGAAATGAGGAACCTGAACAATGAAAAGAAAAAAATAGGTTCTCAGCTTGGAGTGAAACTGTATCTGGCTATGAAAAATAACAACAATACCATACCGGACGATTTCGCCAGTGATGAAGAGGTAAAGTCACTCCTGGAACAGATAGAGGAAGTGGATCAGAAAATTATCGACCTTTCTAAAGAAATAGAAAAAAATAAACAGGAATAACCCTCTTAAGAAGTTGGGTATACTGTATATTAAATCTATAGTTTGAAAAGTGGCTTAGCGGTTCATGCAATTTCATTTCACTCATTTATCAGGCTTTGTTCATTTTGCCAATAAAGCCGCTAAGCACCTTTTTTTTATAACATGCAAATCGTATCCTTTAACCAAAATTTCAACCAAATGAATAATCTTAAAACCATTAAAACAATAATCAACTATTTTCTAATAATCTGGATAGTGATATGGGCTTATTTCGCCGCATTTAACTGGGCCGTATTTACTGTAAGTCTTAATATAAACCTTGGCTTTGCTGTTATTACGGGTTATCCCCTTATCTTTTATTCCATTGCAGGAATTATCTTTTTCATTATACTTCGTTATATTGCTCAATACCTAGCAGAACGGCAACGAATCCATGAAAAAAATCTGGAAAATAAGATCGCCATGCAGGGAAAAGACATCGAAATACTGCAGCTAAAAGAGGTTCTGTTTAATATGCAAACCAAAGAGCATAATCAAAATGTCGAATCCATGAAATCTCTGAATGAAAAATTAAATAAGATCTCAGAACAAATGCAGGCAGAAAAAAAGGAATATTCTAAAAAAGAAGAGGAGGAAAAAGAGAACCCAGATACAGATAAAAACGTATAACCAGAATCTTCAGGATCATTGTGTGGAAAGCCTGATTTTGATTGCCAAAAACTCATATAACTAACATTTTGAAAAAAAATTTATATATGAGTTTTTGTATGTTTTTTATCTGTAAAGTCAGATTTAAATACCTTAGAATATGAGAAATCGTTCACAAAAAATCCGGCTGGGGATTTTTCTCTTTGTTAGTCTTGCCATTCTGCTTTCCGTTATCGGATTTTTTACTGCAAGGGAATTCTTCGAAAAAGAAGACATCTATTATGTCTCTTACGAAGGAGTATCTGTCAGTGGCCTTGAAGTGGGCAGTCCGGTTAAATATATGGGTATCAA
>CAYNPZ010000284.1:0-4715 GCA_964399175.1 uncultured Bacteroidales bacterium
CCGCCAAACCCGGCCAACTATGCACAACGGTCAGGCCGTGCCGGAAGAAGCGGCCAGGCAGCATTGGTTTTTACCTACTGCTCATCCTGGTCGCCTCACGACAGAAACTACTTCAATTCCCGGGAGGATATGGTTTCCGGTAAGGTGGTTCCTCCCAAGATCGATCTGAAAAATGAGGAGCTGATCCTTTCTCATTTCAATGCGTATATATTGATGGAGCTTGGATTGAGCAGCCTGCATGTTGCTGTTTCTGATGTTATTGATATCGGGAATCCTTCCAAATTACCCGTCAAGCCGGAAATCGAAAACTACATCAGGGATCAGATCAAACACCGGAAAGATGCATTGATTGATGGGTTTAAGGAAACTTTGTCGGGTATCTACGATCATTTAAATGCTACCTGGTGGTTCGGGGAAAACTGGCTCAATTCCAAGGCCAATTCTTTCTTTGAAAGGTTTGACAATGCTTTTGATCGCTGGAGGGCCCTTTACCGCCACGCCAATTTAATGCAGGATAAGGCTTATAAGATCATCAAGGATCCTACCGTAAAGTATTCAAGTGACGAAGCCATTGACGCCAGACGACAAAGAAACGTGGCTGAGAAACAGATCGCATTGTTGAGAAATGACAGCAAGAGACTGTTTGGCAATGAATCGGAATTTTATGTATTTCGTTATCTGGCATCCGAAGGATTTTTGCCGGGCTACAACTTCACCAGGCTGCCGGTTAGGGCTTTTGTAGGATACAAACATCAGGATGAGGGAGAATACATATCAAGGCCCAGATTCATTGCTCTTCGGGAGTTTGGCCCGCAAAACCTGATCTATCACAATGGAAACAAATACCGCATCAACAGGATGATGCTGCTGGATGCCGAGGCCAGAACAAGACCCCTGAAAATCTCCAAACAAACCGGCTACGCTTTTCTGGATGATGAGGCCAATATGGCCAATAACGATCCCATCACACGCCGTGAATTAAAGGGCGAAGACAACGTGGAAAAGCTCAACTCTATCCTGGAGCTGAATGAATCGGAAGGGTATCCCCAGGAAAGGATCTCCTGCGAAGAGGAGGAAAGAATGTCCCAGGGATTTATAGTGGATCAATTTTTCCGGTATGTAAACGGGATGGAAAGTACCAGCAAAGCCGTGGTTAAACTGGGAGATAAAAAGCTGCTCAACCTGATTTACGGCCCTGCTACCGAGCTGATCCAACTCAACAGGAAATGGAAACGATCCAAAGAATCCAACGGATTTCATATTGATACCCGTAATGGAAGATGGCTTCGGCAACGGGATCTGGAAAATGAAGAAACGAAAGCGCATGCCAAAGAAGTGATGCTTATGTCCAGGGATACTTCAGATACTTTGTATATGCAGCCGGTCAAGGACCTTGAAGTCAATGCAGAGCAGGTTGTATCCCTGAGTTATGCCCTTAAAAGAGCCATCGAAAGATACTTTCAGATTGAAGAAAATGAAGTGGGAGTTTGGGTTATGGGAGACCCCGAAGCTCCCAACATCATGATATACGAGGCTTCTGAAGGCAGCCTGGGTATATTGTCCCTGCTTATTGAGAATCCCGACAGCATGAAGGAGTTGTTCAAAGAGGCTTACCGGGTGATCCATTTCGACCCCGATACACGTAAGGATCAGAATCCTTATTTGCCCAAGGCTACCTATGAGGATCTTCTGTCTTATTACAACCAGCGCCATCACGATATTTTAGATCGCTTCAGCATTGCCGGGCCCCTTGAAAAATTAATGGATTGTGAGATCGAACCATTGCAGGGAAGCAAGGATCGCTCGGAACATTATCAGGCCTTGCTGAACAGTTATGATGAAAACTCGGATACCGAGCTGAAACTTCTAAAGTATCTTTACAAGAATGGTTATGCCCTGCCTGATAAAGCCCAGGTCAATGTAGCAGAGTATTATGTCAGTGCGGATTTTGTTTATAATCTGGATTCCGGGCCGGTACTGATATTTTGCGATGGTTCGGTTCACGACCAGGATCAGGTACAGGAAGAGGATACCCACAAAAGAGAGCTTTTAAGAGATGCCGGGTATGATGTAATTGAATGGCATTATACAGAGTCCCTGGATGAACTGGTAGAAAAACGAAAAGACGTATTCAGAAAAATTTATTGATATGCCCCAAACACAATACAAGCCGGGTTCATTGGTGAGTTTCAGGGACCGGGAATGGATGGTTTTGCCCTCGGAAGATCCTGAGCTGACCCTGTTGAAACCCCTTGGTGGATCAGAAGAAGAGATAACCGGCGTATACCACAAACTGAATATCCCCGGGGAAGAAATAGAGGAGGCCGAATTTCCTCCACCTACTTCCGAAGATCTGGGTGATTTTGAAACGGCTAAACTCCTTTTCGATGCGGCAAGATTGTCATTCAGAAATGCAAGCGGCCCTTTCCGGTGCATGGGAAAGCTTTCCTTCCGGCCACGGGCTTACCAGATGGTACCCCTCACTCTGGCCTTAAAACAGGATCCCACCCGCCTGATGATTGCCGATGATGTGGGGATCGGAAAAACCATCGAGGCCCTGATCATCATTAAAGAATTGCTGGAGCGTGGAGAGATTAAAAAGTTTGCAGTCATTGCCCCGCCCCATCTTTGTGATCAGTGGAACCAGGAAATAAAAGACAAGCTGGATCTTGACTCTGAGATCATACGAACCAGTACGGCTGCATCTCTCGACAGAAGGCTGCCGGACGACCGCAGCATTTTTCACCACGTGCCTTACCAGGTGATCTCCATTGATTACATCAAATCCGACAAGCGAAAGGGAATATTTTTAAATGATTGCCCCGATCTGGTGGTGGTTGATGAAGCCCATACCTGCGCCCTTCCGGAGGGTTCCAAGTCAAAATCGCAACAGCTCAGGCATTCACTGATCAAAGACATTGCCGACAATGAGGACCAGCACCTTCTTATGCTCACAGCAACACCCCACAGCGGCAAGGACAGCGAGTTTCTGTCCCTCCTGGGGATGCTGAGGAAAGAATTTGCCACCTATAGCTTTGAAAACATTGACCGGAACCAGCGGAGAAAGATAGCCCGCCAGTTTATCCAGCGCAAGAGAGAGCACATCAAACGGTGGATGGATGAAATTACGCCTTTCCCCGACCGGGAATCCAAAGAGGTAGCCTATAAATTGTCGCCTGAATATAACCGGTTTTACGGGGATGTCTTACAATTTGCCCGCGGAATGGGTAAGAGGGGTGAGAATACCCGGACGGAAAAAATACGGTACTGGGCTGCCCTGGCTTTACTAAGGGGCGTCATGTCAAGCCCTGATGCAGGAGACAGCATGCTTCAGAACCGGCAAAGCCGGATGATGGATGAAGAGGGTCTGGAAGAATTGCAAAGCCAGGACAATCCCCTGTTTGAACATGAAAACACCGGTGTGGATGAGACTTTGTCCAGCCTGGTCAGCAATTCCGACCTTCAGGAACAGGAAATAGAGGAACTGGCAGAGCTAAGTGCAAGGATTCAGCAGTTGCGCGGACTTGAAAAAGACTATAAAGCTTCTGCGGCCCTCAAATATGTCAGGCAATGGCTGGAAGAAGGTTATCAGCCTATCGTGTTCTGCCGGTATATTGCTACGGCGAAATATGTTGGGGAAATACTCCATGACAACCTGGACAAAAAGACAGATATTCAGGTAGTCACCTCGGAGCTGGCCGATGAGCAGCGTAAAGAGAAAGTGGAGGCCATGGGGGAATCGGAACAGCGGGTGCTCGTTGCCACGGATTGCCTGAGTGAAGGGATCAACCTTCAGGAATATTTCACTGGGGTTTTGCATTATGATCTGCCCTGGAATCCCAACCAGATTGAACAAAGGGACGGCCGGGTCGATCGTTTTGGACAAACCGCAGAAAGGATCAAGTCTTACATATTATGGGGAGAGGACAATCCCATTGATAAAATCGTGCTGGAAGTGCTCATCCGAAAAGTGAGAGACATACAAAAATCTATTGGGGTTAGCATTCCTCTGGGAGAAGCAAGTCAGTCGTTAATGGATGAAGTGCTTCAGAAAGTGCTTTTAAAAGGAGAACAAGAAGCCAAACAATTGGAGCTTTTTGCTGATAATCAAAATAAAATTTCAAACGAACTTGAAACTGCCAGGGAAAAAGCAATACACCTGCGTAGAATCTTTGCCCATGAAGCTATTGATAAAGAAAAAATCAAGCAAGACTTGGATGAGGTAGATGAGGCCATAGGCGATGTAAACACAGTGGAGCATTTTGTTACCCGCTCGCTCATCCACCTGGGAGCTACCATTGAAAAAAGCGGGGAGGGCTACGTGTTGTACCCGCAAAACCTGCCCCGGCATTTAAAAGCTCATTTTGGAGACAGGCAGAAGGTGAAGGTCAGCTTTCAGTCCCCCACACCGAAAAATTACCGGTACATCGGCCGCAACCACAAGTTTGTGGAGCAACTGTGCCAGTTCATGCTTGCCCTTGCCTTTGAAGGCCACCTGGATTATCAGAACGTTGCCAGGGTATCGGAGATACAGACGGACAGCGTTGCACGCAAAACAACCCTGGTGATGTTCCGTGTAAGGAACGTGATCAAGGAGGTCAACAGCCGGAAAGAAGTGGTGGGAGAAGAAATGTATCTGTGGGGATATGAAGGCAGCGGCGACCGGGCAAGGACACTTGATTACAACCAGGCGAAAAAACTGCTGATGGAAGCCC
>CAYNPZ010000285.1:0-4689 GCA_964399175.1 uncultured Bacteroidales bacterium
TTTCAGCACTATACAGCGTAGATTGCAAGTTTGAATAATTGACAATGGAAACCAGGAGCAAAATGGCTGCAATACCTGCCAAGATCCTAAGTCTACGGTAATCCCCATTGTTTTTCAACACACTTAAGAAATGGTAGTCATTGCCCTTAAAATAGGCCTCTTTAAAAGGGATGAGGCTTAGGGTCGCTTCATCCATCTGAAAATGGCTTTTATTTCTTGTTAAATGTTTGTAATCCTCTTTGAAACTTTTACTGTTGAACTCTTTCGAAGTCAAAATAAAGCCCACTCCCATTCTGGAATAACGCTTAAAAGATTTCTCTGAAACAATGAATTCAAAATCCATGGATGAATTGACGGGAATTTCTTCAAGTACACCACATACTGTAAATAACTGTTTGTTTTCAATTAAAATTTCAAAGCTTTTTCCCATGGGATTTTCATCCCCAAACATTTTACGGGCCAGTTCCTTTGTCAGAATCACCCCGTTGGGGTCTTCCCGGAATAGCTCTACATTTCCCCTGGCTAATCCAAAATCAAAGATGTCGAAGAAATTATCCTGAACGATAAAGCAGTTGGACTGAAAGGTATGTTGATCATGAGTGATTCGAATATCATCATTGCTGTATTTCTTGACGCTTGTAAATTGTTGAATATCCGGTATGCTTTTAATTTTATCCCTGTTTTTTTCCCGGGGCATATCAGTTCCTCTCCAATCGCTCAAAGGCGTATTTTTCTGAACCAGTACATGGATGTTTTCCGCATTGCTGTGAAACCGGTCGGTATTCCGCTCCTGGTAAACATAGCTCATGATGAGCAATGTAAAAACCAGGCCAAGAATCAAGCTGAGGTGCTTGGCGATGTAAATGAATCTGAAACGGGTGAATGTTCTGAATTTGGCTCGAAGTTGTTTCATGGTTGATTGTATTATATTAATTCATGTTAAGCTCTCGTTGTATAGTTGTTGATCCTTTTAATGGATTAAAAAATTGGTATATTTGTAAAAAGGGATAAAAACATGGACTGGAGAGAATACATATCAACAGACCCGAAGGTGATGTATGGGAAACCTGTAATAAAAGGGACAAGGATACCAGTTGATCTAATCCTGGAACGCCTTTCCTCAGGTGAAACCATTGATCAGTTATTGGAGGCATACCCACATATAGATAAACAGGCGATTTTTGCATGTTTGGCTTATGCGACTTCTTCCATCCGAAATGAAACGCTTGACGAATAAAATCAATGATTTTTGTTGCAGACGAAAGTGTTGACTTTATCATTATTAATGGATTGCTAAAAAAATTTTCAGTCATACACGATAATATATTATCTCTTATTCAAAACATAGATGGACCTTCCTCGAACTCATATGTATTTTTTGCCAAACACTTCCCCTTTAATCTTCTTTTTTCCCTTTCTCCGTTTTCCTTTCTCTCCGTCCTCCGGTCTCCGTTCCCCGTTTTCCGGTTTTCCTCGTAATAAGGATCTATACCTTGCTATCGGTCCCTGTCTTGCGCTCCAGGCCAATGGTGTGCCATTGTCATTTTTTGTAGTTGGAGCGCCCGTAGTCCAGGTATTTCCTGTGCTATCGCTATTCGCCGTCTACAACGGCGGAAAAGCCAACCAATCATATTTACCAGAAGCAAAGCCTATCCAAGAACACAAGGAGTGCCTATTGAATGCCTTTTTCTCTTTTTACCAAACCCAAACGCGTCGTCAAACCTAATTTTGTGTCAAACAACCATATCCTACTCGCACATATTCTCGTTCCCCTCCAATCTCATTTCTCCCGGTCTTCGCTTTTCAGTCTCCGGTTTCCGTTCTCCTTTCCTCCGTTCTCCCGTCTCCAGTTCACTAATACCTAAGCGACTCTATCCCGATTGTTTTTTCTGTGCTTTTTCATTCCTCAAAAGCTACGAAAAATACACCGTGATGTCCTCACTCATACCTTAGCGATTCCACAGGATTTCTCCTCGCCGCTCTCCAGCTCTGCCAGCTCACCGTCAGCAATGCAATCACCAGGGCAATCAAGCCCGCCAGGGCAAAGATCCACCAGCTCAGATCGGTTTTATAGGCGAAATTCTGCAGCCATCGGTGCATAGCATACCAGGCAACGGGACAGGCAATAACAAATGCAATGGCCACCCACCTGACAAAATGGGTATTCAGCATGGCCATCACCGTTCTGCTTTTGGCACCATTGACTTTGCGAATGCCGATCTCCTTGGTCCGGTCCTCTATAGTGAGGCTGGATATGCCAAAGAGCCCGAAAACAGATAGCAGAACAGCTATTGCCGTAAACAAGGTAATGGCCTTCATCAACAGCATTTCCCGGTTGTACTGTTCATTAAAGTTGTATGATTCGGGGGTAAACACTTTACCGGGATAGAATTCCCTGTATTCTTTTTTGGCTATTTGTAATGCCTCTTCTCTATGACCAGGTAGATATTTTATAGTTAATAAACTGTACCTCATACCAGAGCGTACACTTATAATGACTGGCTGAATTTTAGAGCGCAAGGAAGTATAATGAAAATCTTCCACCACCCCTACGATTTTGCCTTCGATATCTTTAAAATATTGAATCACTTTTCCGATGGGATTGTCCAGACCACTTTCCCTGACAAAGGTCTCGTTGACGATTACTTCATAAGGTTTCTCGGGAATGACATACATCCCTCTATGTCTGGGAATCCAGCTATTATCCATATTATGCCCGGAAATAAGCTTCAAATCATAGGTTTCAAGGAATTTTTCATCGCCAAAAATGAATTTTACGGGAAATTCATTTTGATTGACTTTACAATGTGTAAATTGAGTACTCTCAAGTGGCAATGTTTCTGAATTTGTTATGGATTGAATGACCGGATATTTATTAAGCTGTTCTGTAAAGAGATCTCTTTGTTCCTGATTAAAACTGCCAGGAACATAAAAAGTATTTTCTATATCACATCCCTTGTCTGAATACTTAAGATAATTTATCTGCCTGATGAAAACAATGGATGATGCAATAAAAACAATGGTTACGGTTATCTGGATGATCGTCAGGTAACGAATCCTTTGCCTGATGCTTGTGGCCTTCCCGGTGAGTTTATTGATGGCATCGACCGCAGGGGTTTTTATTGCTGTTTTTTTGATAAGGAAGGAGAACAGCACCGCCAATGAAACGATCAACACAAAAAACGAAAGTAGAGCCTGATAATTTGTGGAAAGAATCTGAACGTCGAATGTATTGTTGAACCAGGGCGTTACAACTTTAGCAGCAAGAAACACAACAGCCAGAACAATCAAGAAATTAACCAGTGTATCGGTGTATATTTCCTTTTGGAAATCTTTTTTCCTGGCCCCCATCACCTTTTTTATTCCTACATCGGTGAGTTTTTTATAGCTGAGGGCGATCTTCAGAGTAAAATAGTTGATCAGGGCAATGGCAACAATCGCCAGGCAGATGATAACAAGGATTAGAATTAATCTCAGGGACCCGTGTTTCAATCTATCGTCTACATTTTCTGAATGGAAATACATGTCATCCAATGACTGCAATTTAAATTTTGGCGGTGACCCACGCTGGAAATTATCATTGATGATTTCAGGAATCAAACCGGCTATTTTTTCTCTGGAGGCTTGAGGATGCAGCTCAAGATATAAATCATAGCCAAACATTCCCCAATGATTTTTATCTTCATTTTTACCAAAACTTAATATCACATTGGTCTGAATGGATGACCATTCCGGAATATCTTCCATGATTCCTATGATGGTAAATGTTCCCAATGTATCACCTTTTGGATTGCGCATCATAAAAGATTTCTGCATGCCTGACAGCGGATTGCCAAACATTTTCCCGGCCAGGCTCTCTGAAATAATTGCTCGGTTTGATTGATTTTCCAGTTGATCAGCGCTTCCATACAGCAAGGGAAAATCAAAAATCTGGAAAAAACTTTTATTGGTACGTATGACGTTCTGTTCATGATAAGTATCATCATCAGTTTGAAGCAAAAAAGGATGACCAGAGGAATACGAATAATTTCTGAATTGGGTATAATTCACAATTTTGGGACTACGGCTATTCAATTCGGCAGCCAAAGGATATGGGGTAGAATTGCTCCAGTAATTGTTGTTTTTGAATTTATGCAATACCCTGCAGATATTTTCCCGGTTTGAATGAATGTTATCGGTTCTGAGCTCCTGGTAAACGTAGGTGTATATAAGGTATGCAGCCAGTATGGAAACGATCAGGCTCCCCAGGTATATGGTGGCATATACTTTCTGATGCCTGAACTGCCGGAAAAATTGTTTTATAAAAATGTTCATGATTCTATTTGTTTTTTTGATTATTTGGCAAACTTCTTTCCACCCGCACCCCTGCCTCTCGATAAATAACCGGGACAGGCTCTTAAGGGGAATCATGCCCACCTCCATTCTAAAGTCAGGTGCCTTACTTATAATTATTAACTTAACATAACTTAACGTTAACCTCTTTTTAAGTCCTTAATAGCATCCGAATGACTGATAAAAATTATTTTTACTGCTATCTGTAGCTTATGGTGTTGCCAACTGCGCTTTGCCAATTGCCAACTTTTTAATAAACTCCTGTCAAACCCTCAAAACCTTATCAACCACCCACAGGATGATGAATACCACTATAATGATCACCACTGTCATAAGCATTGCTTTTAAAGCGCCAGC
>CAYNPZ010000286.1:0-4657 GCA_964399175.1 uncultured Bacteroidales bacterium
TTTCGTTAATTGATTGGAATAAAAGGAGGTAATTATGAAAAAACATCGAAAAACATTGATACGATTCACGTGGATATTGGGTGTAGTTATATTGTTTTCTCTTATTACAAACAAAGTAAACGCTCAGGAAGAGATCGAAGAGGAGTTATACAGAAAAGATTCTCTTATTGAGCGAGTGGGAAAACAAAATATCGATACTTCTTTTACCTGGGAATGGAATCAAGATTCCAGCAGGTGGGAGCTTTACGGAAGAAAAGTCGAATTTTACAAACAGAACCGTAACCTGCTTGCTACCCTGGATCAAAGATGGAAACCCATTAAGAAGGACTTTGTAAACCACGAGAGAAGTATCAAGAGTTACAATAACAAGAACAAAGTTGTGGAATCACTTGAACAGACATGGGATTCCACAAGAAACAACTGGGTTAATCTGAAGCTCAGGACTTATACTTATAACAGACTTGGTAAAAAAAGTGCAGTTCTTTACCAGGAGTGGAAAAAAGCCGTCGGACGATGGGTAAATACCACCAGATACCTGATTGAATACAACAGACAGGGAGAGAGAAGTAATATCGTAATCAAGGCTTACAATCCCGATCAAGATAGGTGGTACAACCATCAAAGGTATCTTTTCCAGTATGATGACGGCTTTGGACCACCAGATGCAGCCATTGTGGAAGGCTGGAACACTTCAGCCCAGGAATGGCAGAAAAAGGGGAAATATAATATGTCCTACAACTTCAGGGGCCAAAAGACAATGGAAAGCCGGGCCACATGGAATCAGAGCATAAAAGAATATATTAACGGCATCCGGTATTTGATGAGTTACAAAAAATCAAAGAAAACCAGTGAAATTTTACAGCACTGGGATTATGGCTCAAATGAATGGAGCAATCAAAAGCAGCTGAAGTTTAAATACAACGAAGAAGGAGAATTAAAGGAAGAGCTCACCTATCGGTGGAATAGCGATACTCAGGATTGGCTCCTGAAGCGGCGATTGAGATATACAATGAAAGAACCGGATTTGGAGAATCTTCAGGAAGAAGGAGAACAGTAAAGATTAAAACCCCTTTTTTACGGGCGGGAGCCGATAAGCGGAATTTATCGTCTCCCGCTTTTTTATTCGAAAAATTCCCGTTTTCGTGAGATAACACACCATAATTATCCGGACCATCCAGTAATAAATACCAGGGGGGCTATTTATTTTTGTTTAATTGTAACTATATTAATTTAAACAAAAAGCCTCTTTTATTGTATACAAGGGCAAATGCAAATAATAATGAAACGAATTACATTATTGTCTTTGTTTATATATTTTCTGACTTTGGTTACAAATGCTTCTGCCCAACCAGGGCAGGGAGAGATTAAGGGCAAGGTATACAATGCCAAAAACAATGAGCCGGTTCCTTTTGCCAACATAGTCATCTGGAAAACCAATATTGGCTCTGCCTCCAATTTTGAAGGGGAGTTTGAATTCACAGGGCTGGAACCTGGTTATGTAAAGCTCAGGGTGTCATCAGTAGGCTATGAGACCTATGTTACAGAGTCATTTATGGTCACCAACGCAAAGCCTGTCTATATTGAGATCCCGCTAAATGAAAAGACCGAACAACTGGATGAAGTAGTAATCAAGGCCTCGCCTTTCCGTTTGGACAAGGAAAGCCCGGTATCTCTTCGAAGGATCGGCGTGGAGCAAATAGAGAAAAGCCCGGGTGCCAACAGGGATATTTCGAGGGTTATACAGAATTCCCCCGGCGTTGCTTCCAGCGTTTCTTTCCGGAATGACGTGATAGTAAGAGGTGGAGGTCCCAGCGAAAACAGCTTTTACCTGGATGAGGTAGAAATTCCCAACATCAACCATTTTGCCACCCAGGGAGCATCCGGCGGCCCGGTTGGGATCATCAATGTGGATTTCATACGAGAAGTAGACTTCTATTTAGGTGCATTCCCGGCAAACCGCGGCGGTGCGTTAAGCTCTGTGCTGGACCTAAAACAGATCAACGGAAACGAGGAAAAGGTGGAGCTCCAGGGATCCATCGGGGCTTCGGAAGCTTCACTCACCTTTGATGGCCCTATAGCTGACAACACAACTTTCGTTTTCTCAGCCCGCCGCTCGTATTTACAATTGTTGTTCGATGCGCTCCAACTACCATTCCTGCCAACTTTCAACGATTTTCAATTCAAATCCAGAACGCGGTTTGATAAAAAAAACGAACTCCGGCTGATCGGTTTGGGAGCAATCGACGACTTCAAGCTCAATACCGATGCCGACGAGACCGAATCACAGCAATATATTCTCAATTACATCCCGGTGAACACCCAGCGTAACTATACAGTAGGTGCAGTTTACAAGCATTACCGGGAAAAAGGTTATGACACCTGGGTTCTCAGCAGGAATTACCTGCGAAACCGGTCCTATAAATACCAAAACAACAATGAGGTAGACTCACTTAAACGCCTGGATTATACTTCAGATGAAGCAGAAAACAAATTCAGGTACGAACATAATATTCAGACAAATGGCTACCGGATCAATGCAGGCCTTGGACTGGAATATGCACAATATAGCAACAGCACCTTCCGAAAATCCTTTATCGGAGGCCAGCCGATAACCATCGATTATAACAGTAACCTGGATCTTTTTCAATGGAATGCATTCGGACAAGTAAGCAAAAGCTTTTTTGAGGACAAGCTATCTCTTTCTCTCGGCCTTCGTTCCGATGCCAACAACTATTCGGAAAGCATGAGCAATCTGGCAGATCAAATCTCTCCAAGGTTCTCGCTTTCCTATCGCTTCGCGCCCAAATGGTCATTCAATTTTAATACCGGCCGCTATTACCAGCTTCCGCCCTATACCACCCTGGGATTTAGCAATCAAGGGTGATTTGCTCAATAAGAAAAATGGATTGAAATACATTTCAGCTGACCACCTCGTAGGAGGATTTCAATACCTTCCCAATGAGGAATCAAAATTAAGCCTTGAAGCTTTTTATAAGGATTACAATGATTATCCGTTTTCCCTGAATGATTCCATATCTCTTGCAAACAAGGGAGCCGATTTCGGATCATTTGGAGACGAGGAGGTTAAATCTGTCGGAGAAGGTAGAGCTTACGGACTGGAGTTTCTGATGCGCCATCAGGATCTGTTTGGGGCCAATGTAATCCTCTCATATACTTACGTCAGAAGTGAATTTAAAGAACTTGACAGTGAGCTTGAGCCCACCGGTAGTTTCATCCCTTCATCATGGGATAACAGGCACTTGCTTAACCTGACAGCTACCAGAGATTTCAAAAACAACTGGCAATTAGGCCTAAGGTGGAGGTTTGTAGGAGGTACACCCTATACTCCGCTCGACAGGCAAAAATCTTCCAGAATATCTGCATGGAATGCCAGAGGACGGGCCTACCCAAATTATGAACGACTCAACTCCAAAAGACTGAATCCTTTTCATCAATTGGATATCAGAATCGATAAGCAGTATTTCTTTGACAACTGGTCACTCATGCTATACCTCGACGTGCAAAATGTTTATAACTTCACCGCGGATGAACCACCGGTTCTTGTTAGGAGTACCAATGAAAACGGAGAACCACTGGTAAACCCAAACAACCAGGACCGCTATGTTCTGAAAAAACTGGAGGTGGAGGAATCAGGAAATATTTTGCCTTCTGTTGGTATAATCGTTGAATTTTAAACACATTTATTTCTTTAACCTATGAACAAAACATCAATTTACAAATTTCTCGCCGTATTCATCATTTTGACTATTGTATACGGTACGCTCTTCGCTCAGGTAAAAGATGAGCGGAGAGGACAATTGATAACCCACCAGCGGGCTAAAGGCATCCAGGTTGAAATCCTTTTTAGCAAGGGAATAAAGCATTACCATCCACTGATGGCCATCTGGGTTGAAGATATGGAGGGCAATTACATCCATCCGCTTTATGTAGCAAAATCCATGGCCAAAGGAATTTTTGGGCATGCAGAGTATAAAAAGGGAACCTGGCAGCCGGGCGAAAAAAGGATACCATCGGCCTTGCCCTATTGGAGCCATAAGAGGAATATTCCCGGCCCTGATAGTTTATACATCCCCACCCCGGAGCATCCCGTGCCAGATGCCTACACAGGAGCCACACCTACAGGAGATTTCATACTTAGATCTGTTGTGGCAGATTCAGTGGGTTACCGTTTCAGGATATTGTTTGAAATTAACCAGCCGTGGGACTGGAATCAGCATTGGTATAACGGTAAATACCCGGGGAATAAAGAATATTTAAAATCTGCACAACCAGCCCTTGTTTATGAAGCCAACATTGACCTGAACAAAGAGGCCTCGAAATTTCCCATGAAACCCATAGGACACAGCCATCCTTATGGAGCATCAGGTAAACTGTTTGGTGATCTCTCAACCCTTACATCCGCCATGGATATTGCAGAAAAAATTGTGATTAAAGTAAAAAAATAGGTTACCGGGAATTTAACCCGGATAATTCAAGAATAATTCCTGTCTCCGACAACTAAAACCTAACCAGGATAAACTGGAAATACTACTTTCTATTGGGTCTCGTTACTTCTCAGACATTTAGAAATAACCATTTTACAGGCATTTTTATTACCCAGCTCGCATGCCTTGTGAAAGGCATCACAGGCATTCAG
>CAYNPZ010000287.1:0-2565 GCA_964399175.1 uncultured Bacteroidales bacterium
TGTCAAATGGTACTGGTAAATCATTCAGACAGGTCAAGGGTTCAAACAAAGAATCGCCGCTGAATGCTCGTTTTCAATTATATTCATCAACAAACCTACCGTCATTAAAAGGAACCCATTGACTCTCCATTTGGAATTCCAGGATGCTTTTCATATTTTTAAAAACTGAACAAAAGCTGCCAGGCAGCACCATGACTACAATTAATCCAAAAAAGACAGATCTATGTTAAACGTTCGTATTTCAACTACCAAATGGTTAATCATACTGGCAGGAACCTTTTTGATGGCCTCCTGTGCGCAAAAAGAAAAGAAATACCAGTTAAGTTCACCGGATAAGAACATTCGTGTGAACTTTTCTTTAAATGACGGCAAACCCCAATATAGCATCCAGTATAAAGGGGATACCGTTATTTTGCCTTCACGGCTGGGAATTGACCTGAACAAAGGCATTCAGGCCGGCAACAGCTTTGAGGTAACCAATACGGGTAAACAAAGCACCGATGAAACCTGGAAGCCGGTTTGGGGTATCCGCAGCAGTTACAGAAATCATTACAATGAACTGAAGGTTACCCTTCAGCAAACCGGCAGCCCATCCCTTAAGCTGGACCTGATATTCCGGGCTTATGATGACGGGCTGGCATTCCGGTATCATCTGCCTGAACAGTCCAATTTATCCGACTTCACCATTACCTCTGAACAAACCCATTTTCAGTTCCCGGAAGATCATTCCTGCTTCGCCCATCCCAGAAGCGGATTTCGGGGCAACTACGAAAATACCTTTAACCCGACTTCACTCTCAAAAATAACCGCGGAATCACTGATCGGACTTCCCTTGCTTGTGGAAACCAACAATTGCTGGATCTCGGTTATGGAAGCGGACCTGACTGATTATTCCGGCATGTCGCTGGCCGGAGTTGAAGGTGCCAACAACGAACTGATCAGCAAACTTGCTCCCTCTGAGAAGGACGAATCCATAAAGGTTTCCGCCACTACGCCACACAGCTCGCCCTGGCGGGTATTCATGATCGGGGATCAGGCAGGAGAATTCATAGAATCTCCACTGGTTTATAATCTTAACGATCCCAGCGAACTGGATGAAGTCTCCTGGATTCAACCCGGCAAAGTAGTATGGCCCTGGTGGAGCGGAAGGGTTGCAACCGGCAAACCCTTCTCCGGTGAGCCCAACACAGCACTCATGAAACATTACACCGATTTTGCTGTAAGGCATGACATACCTTACCTTCTGGTGGATGCCGGCTGGTACTCCATGGAAGGCGATGCCTGGGATCAACCGGAGAAAGAAAACATACTGACCATGGAGGAAACCCGGAAAGACAACTATGACATCCAGGAAGTCATTAATTATGCAAATGATCAGGGAATAAAAGTATTGCTTTGGATGCATATGGGTTCCATGATGATGAAAGAAAAGGTGGATAAGATATTTTCCACCGTAGCAGAATGGGGCGCCAAAGGCATCAAGGTGGATTATTTCGGAGGAGAATCGCAGGATCTGATCAGCCACCTTCATTACATTTTTGAAAAAGCGGCTGAACATGAGCTGTTGATCGACTATCATGGTGCGTATAAACCTACCGGGGTACACCGGACCTATCCCAATTTCATGACCAGTGAGGCCGTAAAAGGACTCGAATACTCCAAGGGAAATCCCGAGCCCAGGCCAAAACACAACGTAACCATCCCCTATACCCGAATGCTTGGTGGTCCGATGGATTATACATCGGGTGCCTTTGACCTGGACGGTACGGAAGACCACCCCAAACATGTGCAAACCACACGGGCCCACCAGATGGCCATGTATGCCGTGTACTTCACGCCCCTGCAAATGCTTGTGGATTACCCTCAGGCATATGAAAGCGCACCGGACCAGTTTGAATTCATCAAACAGGTTCCAGTTACATGGGATGATACCAGGTTTCTAAAAGGAGAACCCGGAGAATACTTGGCTGTAGCCAGAAAAAAAGGCGACGATTGGTTTGTCGGCGTTATGAACAACGAACAGAACGGCCGGAAAGTAACGCTTTCATTGGACTTTCTTGATGAAGGCAATGACTATACGGCCCACATATACAGGGATGCTGATGACGCGGACCAAAATCCCGAACAGGTGACAGTAGAAGAATTATCCGTAGCAGCCGGTGACAAGCATTCGGTGACACTCGCCTCAGGCGGAGGTGCGGCGATATGGCTGGAAAAACACTGAGAACTGCGGTTGGTGTTTTTATAAAATGATGCATTGAGTTTATATAGATTGCCTGAAGAAAGAAATGATTGAATGATTGGATGATTGAATGCCTGACCACAAGCAGGCGAGATTGAATGGAAAAATGTTTGATTGTTTGATAAGAGAGTTTGACAGGAGTTTGATGTTGAAAGCAATTGTGTAGAGACATACCAAGGCGTGTCTGAGTGTCCAGGCCTACAGCAGTAGAGACGCAATGCTTGCGTCTCGGAGATTAGGGTACGAGGACACGACGGCACGAAAGAACGAAGGAATGATAGCACGAAGGTACGACAATACGAAGGAATGTTAGAGCGAGAAGA
>CAYNPZ010000287.1:2665-4638 GCA_964399175.1 uncultured Bacteroidales bacterium
CGAAACAATTTATATAAACCAAAATTCCAGATAAAAATGAAACCAAAAATTACACCATTACCAAACATCAGACTGGCAAAGAACATCGGACTGGCTTCGGCTGCCGTGCTTTCTTTTTCCTGGCCGGCAGAAGCCCAGGAGCAGGAAAAACCCAACATCCTTTGGATTACCAGTGAGGACAACAGTGCCCGTTACATGGGTTGTTACGGCAATGAACAGGCCACAACACCCAATATCGATGAATTGTCCGAGGATGGCATTACCTACAACAATGCCTTTGCCAATGCTCCTGTATGCGCTCCTGCCCGCTTTACCATCATCAGCGGGATGTATGCATCCAACACCGGCAACCAGCACATGCGGAGCAACAACAAGATCCCGGCAAATTTCCGGTTTTTCCCGGAATACCTAAGAGAGGCCGGATATTACACCACCAACAATTCCAAGGAGGATTACAACCTGGACAGAGACCAGTGGAATAAAAATGTCGAAGAAGCATGGAATGAATCGAGCGGATCGGCACACTACAAAAACCGCAAGGAAGGTCAGCCCTTTTTTGCCGTGTTCAACACCGGCCTGAGCCATGAGCATAAGATCCATTACCAGCTTCAGCAAGAAGAAGGAGAATTCGAGCATGACCCGGATGACCTGGAAATTGCCCCGTATCATCCGGAGAACCCGGAAATGCGTAAGAACTATGCTCAGTATTATGACTATATCTCACGTATGGACCAGCGAGTGGGTGAAATCCTTGATGAGCTGGAAGAAAGGGGGCTGGCCGAAAACACCATCGTATTCTATTACGGAGATCACGGTGGGGTACTTCCCAGAAGCAAGCGCTTTGTATTTGAATCGGGTACCCGCGTGCCGATGATCGTGCGTTTCCCTGAAAAATATGAACACCTGGCACCAGGTGAACAGGGTTCCCGTGAGGATCGCCTGGTGAGCTTTATTGATCTGGCCCCAACCGTATTGAGCCTGGCCGGAGTAGATATACCCGACCGCATGCAGGGACATGCCTTCCTGGGAAAACAAAAAACCGAGGACCCGGAATACGCTTATTTCTTTCGGGGCAGAATGGATGAGCGTTACGACATGATGCGCTCGGTAAGAACTGAAAATTACCGCTATATCAGGAACTACATGCCCCACCGCATCTATGGTCAGCATCTCTGGTACCTCTGGAGGTCTACCTCGACAAGAACCTGGCAGGAAGCATACCAAAACGGAGAATGCAATGCCGTCCAGAGCCGCTTCTGGGAAACCAAGCCTGCAGAAGAGCTTTATAACGTTAAAAAAGATCCGCATAACGTGAACAACCTGGCAGATGATCCCGAATACCAGGATATACTGCAAAGAATGCGCAAAGAAACACAGCGTTGGGTAAGGGAAAACCGGGGAGCCGGCTTTATGCCCGAAGCCATGATGAAACAGATGGCCGGTGAAAATACCATATATGAGATGACCCATTCACCAGATTTTCCCACCGGACAAATCATCTCAACAGCCGAGATGGCAAGTAGAAAGGATCCGGCAGATGTTTCCGAATTGATTGAAAGGATGTCGGCAGAACATCCGGCAATCCGGTACTGGGCAGCCACCGGATGCGCAGTTCGTGGAGAAGATGCCAGAGAAGCCGCACCTCAGCTTAAAAACATGCTGGAAGATGATTATGGCAACAACCGCATTGCAGCGGCCGAAGCCCTTTGTAGAATGGGCATCACCGAAGAACCCCTTCAGGTATTGGTGGAGGAGATGAACAACGACAACGAATGGGTGCAGCTACACGCATTGAATGTTCTGGAAAGCCTCGGTGATATTGCCAAACCGGTTGAAAAAGAAATTCTGGCCAACGCCACCCGTAAAGAACGCAGTGGTTATTTCCGGAGAGCGTATAACAATCTGATCAAAAAGCTCAGGCCCGGCTGGAGCGATTATGTGATCTGGTAAATATCCATTAATTAATGAATGAA
>CAYNPZ010000288.1:0-4624 GCA_964399175.1 uncultured Bacteroidales bacterium
CTTATGCTTTTCAACGCTGGTGGCTCAAACATATGCAAAAGCGCAAGGTAACCATCAACGGAGCCTGGCCCAATCTCCCCGGTCATTGCCTGTCTTTTGAAAATCCATGCCTGGAAGAAGAAGACATCAAAAGGGGAGAGCAAATCAGGAAACATAAATCTTATGATACACCCCTCACTCTTTGTTTTGTGGGTAGAATAGAAGAAGCCAAAGGCGTAACGCGTATTCTGAAAGCCCTGTCCAATCATCCCCATCTGGAATGGTTCAAAGTGCTCCACATGATTGGTGACGGACCTGAACGCAGCAGATTTGAACGAATGGCAAAAAAAATACCTTTATCCGTCATTTTCCATGGTTCACTTAACAGACAACAAGTTTTTGAAATTTATCAGCAATCCCATATGCTTTTGCTTCCAAGCGATTCGGAAGGATTCCCAAAAGTCATTGCCGAAGCGGCCAATTTCGGCTGTATTCCTGTGGTTTCGGACATTTCCAGCATCAGTCAATACATCTCCAACGATAGGGGATACCTTTGGCGACCCAACCAGGAAACATTTCCGGAATTCTTCCGCAGAATTGACCTGAACAACGAAAGTTTAACAGATAAAACAAAGCATACAGGATCGCTGGCCAAAAGCTTCTCATACACCCATTATATTGAGCGGATCAAAGACGAGATCCTGTGATTGTTACTTTTTTCCATCATATGGCCCTGCGGTATAAATTCTGGCTGGGCTTTCATCTCTTCCTTGGTATAGCGGCCATGTATTCAAAGTATGCCGTGATCCTCTGGGTATATGTATTTTTGTTGATGGCCCTGCTGGAGGTGATCATCAATGGCAACCGGTATGGCATTGTGCATCTGCTGCTGGTATATTTCCTGGGATTTGAACTTTTGGGAAGGATGCTGGGATGTAGTCCACTTATTCCCTGGGAAAGCGGCAAATATTTATCTGTTCCGCTGCTTATATTTGGCATTCTCACCTCCGGCAAACCAAAGCTATATCCGGGGTTATTGCTTGTCTTGTTTTCCCTGCCCGCGGTAATCGTCTATGTGCTCTCCGGAAATTTCGACTATCAAGACATTGTATTCAACTATTTCGGCTTGTTGGGCATCTTGCTTGGAATCATTTATTTTCAAGATCTAATCATTGAAAAGAGAGATTTTATTTTGATGGCCAGGCTTATAACCATGCCGCTTATATCGATTTTAACCTATGTCATCATAGCTTCTCCGGATATAGAACAAATAAACTTTGGCAATTCAGCGGCTTCTTCCTCCACGGCCGGCTTCGGCAGCAACCAGGTGAGCACCCTCCTGGGTATAGGATATTTTATTCCCCTTCTTCTTTATATTTTGAATTATAAATTGTATCCTTACCATTACCTAAACTTGCTGATCATTGCTTTGTTTTTGTTCAGAGGTCTGTTAACTTTTTCCCGGGGTGGGGTCTATGTACCCACAATAGCAACGGTGCTGCCTTTCATTATTTTCAAAAAAAACATTTCCATCGGTCAATATTTTAAATACATGATCATAGGGGCGCTTATCCTGGGAGGCATATTTGTGTATTCCAATCAGCTCACCAACAATGCACTTATAAACCGATACTCCATGGAAACGGAAAACCAGGAAAATTTGACCAGAGAGGAGTTGATCAACGAATACAGCACAGGTCGATGGGCGATTTTTCAGAAAGACCTGGCCATTTGGATACAACATCCTTTATGTGGAATCGGCGTAGGAATGTCAAAATATGAGCATCCGGGAGGTGCGGCAGCACATATCGAATTATCCCGTCTGATTGCTGAACACGGACTGTTTGGATTGCTCCTGGCCGTCTTTTTGTTTGTCATTCTGCCAATCAGAGAAATCTTTGAAAGAAAGCACCCCAATGAACGCATCTGTGCCTCTGCTATGTTCATTGTTGCAATACTTTCCACGTTTCATTCCGCAACCCGTACCTTGGTTCCTGTGATTTTTTACGGGCTTGCCTTTCTGAGGGTCAATGAAAATAAACCACATCCGGAACGATGAACAAAAAGATCCTGTATATAGGCAACCAATTGTCCACACATGGCTACACACCAACAAACATTGATACCCTTGGCCCGCTGCTGGAAGAACGCTACATCCTGTACTATGCCTCTAATCGCAAACATCCTTTCCGACGGATGGGAGAAATGTTATACAAAATAATTACTTATCAGAATAAGGTTTCCTATGTAATTATTGATACCTACAGCACCAGGAGTTTCTGGTATGCCGTATGTTGCGCTATACTATGCAGGCTTTTGAAGATTAAATACATACCCATATTGCACGGAGGAAATCTTCCTTACAGACTGAAAACAAACCCTGTATCTTCACGAGAAATATTCAGCCATCCATACCAGAACGTTTCTCCCTCTGCTTATCTGAAACAGGAATTTGAAAAGGCAGGATATCCGGTACAAATGATCCCCAACACCATTGAAGTTGATAAATATCCCTTTAAGAAAAGGGCGGTTATACATCCCAAACTTTTGTGGGTCCGGTCGTTTGCTTCCATATACAATCCACAAATGGCACTGCAGGTGCTCAAACTGATAAAGGATCAATTTCCAGAAGCTGAAATGACAATGGTAGGTCCTGAAAAAGACGGTTCTTTAAAACAATGCAAGGACCTGACTAAAAAAATGAAGCTGGATCATAAGATCCATTTCACGGGCAGGCTATCCAAACAGGAATGGATTAACCTATCGGAAAAATATGATGTTTTTATTTCTACTACCAATTTTGACAATACCCCCATTAGCCTCATAGAAGCGATGGCATTGGGGCTTCCTGTCTTGTCCACCAATGCAGGAGGCGTATCCTATCTGATAGAAGATGGAGTAACCGGTTTGTTAACCGAAAAGAACAATCCCCGGGAGATGGCCAATAAAATCATCGGGCTTATAAAAAATCCTGACAAAGCATATCAAATGACTGCCAACGCAAGAAAAAAGGCCGAACAATTCGACTGGAATGTATTAAAACACCAATGGTTCAAGTTACTGCAATGATCAATTACAACAAATTTCTTGAAAAAACTATACTTCCTTTTGCTGACCGGATAAATGGCTCAAATTTCATTGGTCAGTTGAATGGTTTAAAGCAGATATATTCGTATAATGAATCGGATGTGAGAAAATTACAGAAGGAAAAACTAAAAAAACTGTTGGAGCATGCTACAAAAAATTGTCCATATTATCGTGATCTCTCAATTTATAAAGATTTAGACAGCGAAAAATGGTTGAAGAAGTTTCCCATTATAGATAAAATGAACTTGAAGGAACATACAGATCAGCTACTAACAAAAGAAAAAAATAAACTCATTGAACAAAGAAGCAGTGGTTCCAGTGGGAGGCTATCCATTGTTTATCAATCACCTAAAGAAGTAAGTTTGACTTATGCCATCCATGCTCTTATGTGGGAATGGGCAGGATATAAATTAGGAGACCCTTTACTTCAAACCGGCATAGCACCCCAACGGGGTTTTAAAAAGAAAATAAAAGATTTACTGTTAAACGTAAATTACCTTCAGGCATTTATACATTCAAAGCAAGAAGCTGAACATGCCCTGAAATGGGCCCTACAGAAAAACAAACCGGTGATGGCAGGTTATGCATCCTCTCTATATGTATTGGCCGAATATTCAAAAAAAATGCAGCAGGTTCCCAAATTCCAAACTGTCATTTCATTTGGTGATAAGCTGTTTGACCATTACAGGAAAACCATTCAGGAGCAATTCCAATGTAATGTATATGAAACATATGGAACTGCTGAAGGATTCAAAATTGCTGCTCAGAAGGATCTGCCCTGGATGTATATTATGAGCCCCAATGTATATCTGGAAATACTGGATGAAGAAGGCAATGAAGTTCCCGATGGAAATATGGGTCATGTAGTGGTCACGAACCTTGATAACTATAGCATGCCCCTAATCCGCTACAAAATCGGTGACCTGGCCATCAAAATGCCGAAAGAAAAATATCCGCAGCAACGTCAATTAGCTTTACCATTACTAAAAAAAGTCATTGGCAGGGATACCGATCTTATCAAAACCAAATCGGGGAAATATATGATAGTACATTCCTTTACCGGTATTTTTGAACATATTCAAGAAATCAAGCAATTCCAGATTGTTCAGAACGATTTGAACGGAATCATTATAAAATATATTCCCAATGGAGGATTCAATGCCAATTTACTTAAGCATATAGAAGAAAAAATACAGAAATACCTTGATGAGCCAAGCTTCAGGATTGATTTTGAAAGAGTGAATCATATTGAACCTTCTGGCTCAGGCAAACCGCAGATTATCAAATCAAATCTACAGAATTATTAGGTTAAGATGGAAAACAAATATAAGATGATCATACAGAAGGGCTGTAATAGACTTCGCCTTAAACTGAGAAATAAAGTTTATAAATCATTTTATCCCAATCGATTTCAGTTTAAATTCAAAACAGAAGCTTTCCCGGGAAAAGTGAATTTTTATTCTTACCCGGAACAAATCATCCAATACCAGGATCATAAAAAATCAGTACGTGGACTCAGATACCTTTCTTTAACGGATACGAAGTGTTTTGGCAGTAT
>CAYNPZ010000289.1:0-4622 GCA_964399175.1 uncultured Bacteroidales bacterium
ATTGCAATATGATGTCGGTGATAACCCTTATAGTGTAAAAAAATCAAATTAAAAACTAACGAAGTCTGTGTTTTAAAAATTTTTTAATTTTGAAATTAAAGATCAAGTAATCATGGATATAAACTTTGATAACCCGGGAAACCTGGTCGACTTCAAAAATTTAAGCGGCACGCTTAGGATCGTTGTTACACATAAGCCTTTACCTCGCAGTGAAAATCACCTCATATGGGAACACCGGGATATAAACCAATGGATTCGTGGATTTTAGATTGTAAAAGGTGAAGTTAATTCGCAACAATACGCTAAGTACGATAGAGATGGAGAGTTAATATTTTGCTTTTCACTCAATTAATTTTTTTTATCTTATTGCAAAAGATAAATATTGTTGAAACATGAAATTTAAATAATAATGGAAAGTAAGAATAGACCGGATAAGAAACATAAGACCTCTAAAGGGAAATCTAGAGAAAAAAATACGGAAACCTTTCCTGTTATAGCAATAGGAGCATCAGCAGGTGGAGTGAAGGCCCTTAAGGAATTTTTCGCAAAAGTACCGGACGACACGGGCATGGCCTTTGTTGTTGTTATTCACCTGTCACCCGAACACCCTAGCATGCTGCCGGAAATAATTCAAAAAGAAACCAATATACCGGTTTCTTCTGCGAAGGACGGGGAGGTCATCGAGCAAAATCATGCGTACATCATTCCCCATAAAAAAGAGATGGAAATTTATCAGAGGAAAATACAGCTATCTGAAAAAAAATCGCAGAAGCTATCGCTTCCTATTGACACTTTTTTTCATTCGCTGGCAAAAAATTACAGAAGACAGGCTGGGGGTATTATACTCTCAGGTACAGGAACGGATGGGACTAAAGGAATAAGGGAAATTAAAGCTTATGAAGGCCTTGTTCTTGTACAATTAGAAAAAACAGCGGAATACAATGGCATGCCGGCAAGTGCCATTTCGACCGGAGCGGCAGATTTAGTACTGCCACCTCAGGATATGCTGGAAATGATTGTACGATATTTTAATAACACATCCTCTGTTATCACTGAAGAAATTCACCAGCCATCTGAGAAAGAGCTGAAACAAGAAGAATGGCCCAATAAAATATTCAGCATTCTCACTAATCAAAGCAATTACGATTTTACTCCCTACAAAACCAATACCTTACAGCGACGAATTGACCGCCGTATGGTATTAAGGCAAATCAATACCTATAAAGAATACATAGATTATCTGCAGCACAATCCCGACGAGACTGAAGCATTATTCAAGGAATTGTTAATTGGGGTCACCTCCTTTTTTCGTGATCATGAATCTTTTGATATGCTCACAAAAAAAGGTCTTTCTGAAACCTTTGAACAGATTCCTGAGCATTCAAATTTTCGGGTTTGGGTGCCCGGATGCTCTACCGGGGAGGAAATTTATTCCCTGGCTATGATTCTTCATGAGTACCTTGAACAAACTTCTAAGCAAGTGAATTTGCAGTTATTTGGGACGGACATCAACAAAGAGGCCATAGAAAAGGCGCGTGCAGGTTTATATCCGGCCAGCATTGCAGCTGATGTAGGAGAAGAACGGTTGGAAAAATTTTTTACCAAAGAGGGAAATTACTATCGTATAAAGGATGAAATCAGGGAAACAGCAGTATTTTCAGTACAAAACGTTCTTAAGGACCCGCCTTTTTCCGGGTTAGACCTGTTGTCCTGTCGGAATCTGTTGATTTATTTTGATCCGGAGACCCAAAAAAAGTTGTTGCCCCTTTTTCATTATGCGTTAAATCCAAATGGAGTACTGATGCTGGGTTCATCAGAATCAATAGGGGAATTTACCCGGTTTTTTGAGCCTTTAGATAAAAAGTGGAAAATATTCTCCAGAAAAGAAGTTCCCATAAGCCTTAGACATAGAATTGATTTTCCCAGTGAACCTACATTTCAGAAACATGAAGAGAAACAACCGGCCCCCTCCCCAAAAAAACCGCCAAAAAAGGATTTCGTTCAGATAACACAAAATGCAATTCTTAAACAGTTTTCTCCATCCGCAGTGCTCGTAGATTCGGGAGGGAATATTTTACATGTAGAAGGACGGGTAGGCAAGTACATGGAGCAAACCAGCGGTCCGCCATCATTAAACGTTCTTGATCAGGCCAGGGAAGGGCTCCATATTGAACTTTCTTCTGCATTTCGTAAGGCGAAGGAAGAGAATAAAACCATGACCCGACGGAGCATATCTGTAAAAACGAATGGTGAAAGACAGGCAATTGACCTGCATGTAGTGCCTCAAAACAAAGCGGAGCGAACTGACAACCAATACCTCATTGTATTTCAGGATAACGATCAGCCGGCGCAATCTTCCAATGCAGATTCAGCATTAAAAACGGAAGAAAACTATGATTCATCAAGGGTAGCTGAGTTAGAAAGGGAACTGCAAATGAACAGGGAAAGCTATAAGGCTACTGTTCAGGAACTGGAAGCCTCCAATGAGAAACTCAAAACAACCAATGAAGAGTTGCAATCATCCAATGAGGAGTTACAATCCACCAATGAGGAACTGGAATCCTCCAAAGAGGAGCTTCAGTCCCTCAATGAAGAATTACAAACCCTCAATTCCGAATTACAAAATAAAGTGGAAGAGCTCTCCACCGCCCGTGACGACATGGCTAACCTTTTAAACAGCCGGGAAATAGCCACGATTTTTGTAGATAATGAAATGTGTGTGCGAAAATATACACCTGAAGCGACCAAAATTGTCAACTTAATTCAATCTGACCTTGGCCGTCCGCTTGAACATGTAGTGACAAACCTAACCTATGATCGGATGATTGATGATTTACGTAATGTACTAAAAAATTTGATAGCCAGGGAAATTGAAGTGCAAAGCAAAGAAGGGCACTGGTATAGCATGCGTATTGTCCCTTATCGCACCACTGATAATCGCATTGATGGTGCTGTGCTAACATTTATCAACATAGATGAACAGAAGGAGAACCAGGAAAAGCTTCATACAGCCCTAATGGAGAAGCAAGAAGCACATAACCTTGTAAGAGAAGTGTTTGACATGAACCGGGAAGCATTACTTGTGCTTGATGGTGAAAGAAATATGCTTATTGCGAATATGGCTTTTTCCAGACTTATGGGAATCGAACAACAAAAGATACAGGGACAAAAAATTGATGACTTCAAAAAAGAATTGCAGGAACAGGTTAACCTCAGGGAACATTTACAAAATGCTGTAGAAAAAGGGGAAAATTTTAAAACGAATTCATTTAAATTGAATAAGCCGGAAGGCTCAATAATTTGTACCATTCATGGACGTATAATTCAGAAGAGCACACAAAAAGTTTATAGGATTCTATTGAATTTTAAAGAAGAAAAAAAATAAGCACATAAACCTGCGGGGGAGGCAATATGGCAACCAATCAATATAGTGAGGATAAACTCGAGCAACTTCGTAAAAAGGCGGAAAAACTTGTACAGCAACAACCCGGTAAAACCAGCCGGCTTCCATCGGACATGGATGAACTGCTCCATGAACTGAAGGTCTATCAGGCCGAACTTGAAATCCAGAATGAAGAGTTAAACAGTACGCAACAAGAACTTTCCGATTTATATTATAAATATGAGGATTTATATGAATCTGCTCCTGTTGGATATATAACACTGGACCCCATGGGTATAACTAAGGAGATTAATAAATCTGCGGCTAGAATGTTGGGAAAACATAAAAAAAACATCATAGGAACCCATTTTACAGATTTTATTAATCAAAATTGGATAGACACTTTTCTCAATTTACAACGTACAGCGGGGCAAACAGGTGACAATAAAAACGTTGAAATACCTATAAAAAGTGATGCAAAATCAAACTTATGGGTTCATATCAACCTTATAGCAGACCGTAACAATAAAACTGAAGTGTATAATTGGAAATTGACCCTTGTTGATATTACAACCCGCAAAAATTATGAAAAAGAGCTGATCGAGGCCAGAGAAAAGGCAAAAGAAAATGACCGGCTAAAAACTACTTTTCTTGCGAATATGAGTCATGAAATAAGAACCCCAATGAACGGTATAATGGGTTTTGCCGAATTATTAAAAGATAATAAATTTTCGGGTACAGAAAGGAACAAATTTATCAATATCATAATTCAAAGCGGAAACCATTTGCTCAATATAATTAATGACCTTATAGACATCAGCAAGATTGAAACCGGGCGTATTGAAATATATCAATCCAAAATAAATATAAATGAAGGATTAGAGAACATGAATATTTTCTTTAAACCGGAAACTGACAAAAAGGGCCTTAAGCTATCGTATCATACACCACTTCCCTCACAAAAAGCTACTATCATAACAGACAGGGAGAAGCTTCACAGTATTTGGATAAATCTTATTAAAAATGCCATTAAATATACGGATGAAGGATATATTGATTTTGGGTATCAATTAGAGGATAACAAGTTAAAATGTTATGTGAAAGATTCCGGTGTTGGTATTTCCGAAAAAGACCAGGCATCAATATTTGATCATTTTGTACAGGTAGGAAAAAGTAGTTCAAAATCGCAGGAAGGAACCGGACTTGGACTTGCTATTGCCAAAGCTTATGTAGAAATGTT
>CAYNPZ010000290.1:0-4590 GCA_964399175.1 uncultured Bacteroidales bacterium
ACAAAAGGGGCAGACTCAGAAGGGTCTTTTGCCCCTTCCCTGTCAAATCAAGGGTTGAATTTCCATTGATTAAGCCTGGCGAGATTGTAATGGTTGAAGAAATTGCCATTACCACAGAACTGAGGGATGTCTACATCATAAGGCAGAAACCCTATTACAGCGTGCATTTTGTGATTTTGCTGGAATGATTTTTATATTTAAGTATTCAAGTACCACAATTGCTTAATCATTTCCATTCCTCCTGGATAATTTTTCTCCAGGCCAATAATAACATATGACAAAAAAGTGAAAGTGGTTATGCTGAATTTTCTTTCTCCTGTTCTTGTGAGACGGTTTACCCACTATAACTGAAAAACCACTGAAAAGCAACAGGAAAACAGGGCCTGTCCATTGTGGCAGGCTCTTTTTTTTGTTAAACCTTTAAATATCAAGTTATGAAAAATACCATGCTTTTAACAATACTTTTTGTGATAGTATTAGGTGGTTGCGCTCCATCAGCCTATGAAAAACTCCAGAATGCAGATTTTTCTGCTATTGAACAGCAGTGTCAAAACCTGGAAGGCAAGCCTGTTGAGGCAGCTTACAAGTTATGGGGATCACCCAAAAACAGCTCTTATTCCGGTGATTACAAAGTGCTCAATTATGTGGATCATCTCAGCTACAGGGGCTTTCTTGTAACATTGAAACGGGATGTGTTTGTGAAAGATGGAACCATCAAAATCTGCAAGTTTGGGTGGAATGCTGCAAGATAGTTGCAAACACCCTGAATAATCCGTGAATCAGCAGGAAATTTTATCATTTACCACTTAGTTAGTATGTATATTAGGAGACTAAGTGATAAATTTTTGTTGACCACTGTTTCATTTTTACAAAAACAGGGATATATGGGAATTTCGTAATTCTTAAACCCTGTAAGGCCTATGATCCCTGAATCAGATCTTCAGAATGATTTATCAGAGACTTATCTGGAGAACTTAATTAAGCAACATTTAATACGATAATAAACAAGACAAGACATGAAAAAAATTTATTTAATATTGTTAGTAATACTGCCATTATTCTCTATTGGACAGGACAATAATGAGTCCGAAATCAAGTATCAAAAGGTAGAATTTGCAGCAGTTAAAGAGGACTCACTTAGTGATTATGAGGAAGTAGATATGGCACTTATCCGTTACTATGAAGAGAATTCTATACTGGAAGCTGAAGATAGTGAAGGAGATGTATATCGGTGGATACTACTTAAAAACGTTGATTCTGAATTTGATGATTCAGGAGAACAAGAAGACGGTTCCATGAAATATTATTATGAGGCAGAATATATGGGTGATGGCAGCAAATTTTTATTGGAATTGATTGAAGATTCTGAATCTGCCACATGGATACTGTATCATGGAAATGAAAATGGTAGAATAACTGTATTTGCAACTAAAAAATTAAATTAAAGTCTTATGTTTGGCATGCAACCTGAAGTCTATATCTTCTTTGCTCTCATAGTCAGTCTTATTATTGGTGCCCTGGATACTAAAGAAGAAGAAGATTTTAACCTTGTAACATTTATATTGTGTATGATTTTCACCCCTGTACTGGGGCTGATCTATGTAATTATAAAGAAGATTGTTAAATCGGTAAACAGGTCAAAAGAATAAAAGGAGGGTTATGTGCTCTCCTTTTTCTTTTTCAACCGCCAGTGAAAAAATTTCTCTTTCAGTAGAATATGGATTTTATGAAATATATGTAAGCCTACGGGGAATTACATCTTTGATGGGTAACATCTCTTGATTAATATTATCAGGATAATAGCCCGGATAACTGATTTGATTTATATTCAGACAACGCCTCCAGGGTTTCTTTGATCTACTGGTATGGATTATTGGTTTTAATATAAAGATTCTCCTGTGATTCAACAGCATGTTGATAATAAACAGTACTCCGGTGTACATCTAATCTAATAATGCAAATTGCTGGTGAATACTTTTTGGATCATCCTTTGATAAATAAGAAATTAAATCTTTCATAAACCGGCCTTTCTTGATTTTTTTTCTACTCTCTTTCCATTTCTAATTGCCCGATCGTTAGTATACAATTGTTCAATGGTCTTTTTTTCTTTCTTTGGCGGTTGGATTATCAAATATCTCACCACCTCTGTCAATAAATTCTTTTTTCCATTTGGTAATTAAAATAATTTGCATTTCATATATATTATGCTTAAATTTCATTTCCAATTTTAATTCTATGTCATATCAAAATCTACTTTTAAACTTTCACTGGCGCAATAAAAGACAAGAAATATTTTATAGAGACAACTGGAGATGCCAGTATTCAGGATGTAATAATGAACATCGAACATTCCAAGAACATTTTTATGTTAAAGACGGTCAAAATTTTAAGGGATATAAGGTTTTGCCTTCAGGAAAAAAACAAATCTTAAATGTTCATCATAAAGTCTACAGAAAAAATATGCTTCCGTGGGAACAGCCAGATGAGGATTACATTACCCTATGTGAAGATTGTCATCAAAAGTGGCATGATGAAAATGAAATAGTCATTATTGACCAATATGGTTATCAATTAAAGAATCATATTAATTGCAATAGATGTGGAGGAGAAGGATATATTATTGAATGTCAACACATTGAAAATGGAGTTTGTTTTAAATGTAATGGACTTGGAATTATTCCACGATATTTTAGAAATATAGAATTCCCTGAATATAAAGGGAATATTGATTATGATCTTGATCCAAAAGAAGAAGAAGTTAATAGAATCATTGATCATATTTCCACAGATTATCGGAAAAATCAACTTATAGAATTATTTAATAGACTTGAATCGGTGATAATAGAATGTAAAATATCAAATTTTGATGAGCGATTTTTAATATCTCCCTATTGTCCATGGCAAAGATATTTAGCAGATAATCCACTAATTTGGATTCAAATTGACATATGGCCTATAATAATATATCCCTCACCTGATTTATTAGTTAACAATTATAGGGAGATTTTATTTACTCACAAGAACAAAACAGATTGGATTAAAAACATAAATAAATGGCTTCCTATATCAAAGGATATAACTCAAAAGCAATTAAGTAAATACAATTGTAATGTATATTCTAGAGATTTCAGACAACTTCATCTACATCCAATTTATAAAGCAGCTATTGATCACAAATTTCGACAAGAAATAATCCATGAGATAGAAATGAAAACAAATTAGTTTTAATCTATGTTTGTTTCAACCAATTTACAGAAAGGAGAAGAGGGATTTTTATTAGCTAACTCCCACCCCCAGAAACATTGCAGGTAGGGTTAAATAAATAAAAGTTTCAAGTGATATTCTGCTTATTCGGCTAAGATAAGATAAGGCCTTCTTAGAGCCTTACAATATATATTTCCTAGCATGCTTACAAATATTAATGGTTTAGATGGATCTTTTTGATGGTGAAATTAAGTTGCTTGGCTTCCCTTTCATGATTAAATCCACTAGCTAAAAAATTTCAGGTTCGATAAATTTTGATGCTGTTTTACTTGAACACTTTACAGAACTGGTGTCAGAAGATTAATTCTTTTTGTGTCCAGTTCATCCTCAAGTTAATAATGCTTGGCCAAAATAAAAAACCTGAGAACCCGGATAAAATCCTTCTGTTAATCCCATATATGTTGACTTCGGGTGTAAGGGTGCGGGGATACCACAAAAAGTTTATCCACATATATTCATTCCTCTTTTGTTTTACACACTTTTTACAATTTTCTGCACCCGTGCACCCTGATAGGGAATTCATGGGAAATAGAAGCGGGTTTTGTTGGTTTATTAGGTGCTGCTTTACGTCCTTTATTTGATCTGGAATATCGAATATATTTGTCTATACGCTCAACCGGTGTTGGTAAAGTACCACAATTTGTGATGGATGTTGCTAAGGATTATGGGTAATATTCGGTCAAAGCTTACTCATTATAGTTTGTTCTGATACAAAACTTAACTGAAACCGACCACCAAAGAGGCTGAAAGATCGTACACATGACGTATACAGCATGTTGTGCCGTCGTACGTTAATCATCTATATGTTTTCGGATCATTTGTAATAAATTCATTTTGTTAATAGGTTTTGCTATATAATCATCTGCTCCTGCAGTAATACATTTATTCCGATCTTCGTTCGAGGCATAAGCAGTTTGAGCAAGAACAAGTATTTTGTTGTTGATTTGCTTGATTTGTTTAATGACTTCAAGGCCATTTAGGTCAGGCAGACCAATATCGATTAAAGCTAAATCTAAGTCGGTATGTTTTTTAACTTCCTCTATACCCTGCTTACCCGTTTCAGCAATAATTATTACTGCATTGGCATGAACAAGTATTTCCTTTATATATTCCTTGCTTGCCAAATCGTCCTCTACAAGAAGTATTTTTCTTTCCTTAAGGGAGACTGAACTATTTGCAACCGGCTTCTCTAAATTGTTGTTTTCTGAAGGGTTGTAGGGTATAGTGAATGTAAACCGGGAACCTTTCCCCTTCTCGGAGTCTAAACTGATTTCACCCCCTAACATTTCTACATAAGCTTTGGCAATAGCAAGTCCCAGTCCGGTC
>CAYNPZ010000291.1:0-4535 GCA_964399175.1 uncultured Bacteroidales bacterium
CGTGTTATTCCTGCACCTATGCATCCGTGTGCGGAGGAGGGTGCCGGGCTTCCAACAACTTGCATCCCGGTGGGTACCTCTCGGCCGACTTTCGTTGCCTTGGTCCTTATTCTGAACCGTTCGACAGAGACCGGGTAATTCCAAAAACTCCCTGCTTTTTCTGAAAAGTCCACAGCAAATGAATAACCATCCATATATCAGGGCCGTCAGAATAGAAAAAGCCTATGGGAAGAATAAGGTGCTGGCTGAGGCTGACCTTAATCTGGAGGAGGGAGGCATCTATGGTATTGTGGGAGAAAACGGGTCCGGAAAAACCACGATGATGAAGATATTGGCAGGCTACATGTTTCCCGATAAGGGCAGTGTTTTTTGCTCGGGGAAGAAGGGATTCTGCCCACAGGAACCCTGGGTTTTCAGGAACCTGACCATAAGGGAGAATATTCAGTTTTTTTCCCGTGCTTACGGAATGAAATTGACATCCGAAGGCAAGTATGGGAATGCTCATATCGGCTATATCGCAACTACCTTCCGAATGCCGGACAATCGCGGTGTTGTATGTAAGAAAATGAGCGGAGGCACGCTGCAGAAATTAAACCTGGTTCTTGCTTTGTTGCACGATCCTGACATCATACTGCTGGATGAACCCTACTCAGCCTTTGACTGGGAAACCTATCTCAACTTCTGGGATTATGCGCTTGATCTCAGAAAAAAAGGTAAGATCATTGTAATCGTATCCCATTTGCTATATGATCAGGATAAAATTGACGCCATATGGAAGATCGATAAAGGGAAACTGGTATGCGGCTAAACTTTCTTTACACGGCAATTCGTCTGACATTAATAGATCTGGTAAGAAACCGCTTCCTTCTGTTTTTGCTGTTCTTCGTTCCGGGATTTTTCTACCTGATAGCATGGGTAACCAACCCGGACAGCCCCACCGCATTCAGGCTCGCCTCGGTGGAGGAGGAACCTGTGATCAGTGTCAGCCAGCAGGATCTCGGACTGGTATTTATTGGTCTTGCCGCAGCCGGTTTGATTGCCTCCTTTCTTGCTCTCAGCCTGATGCAACGGAACAACAATGAAAATAAACGGCTCATTTTGGCAAGATTCAAAACACAGGAACTGATCGCTGCAAAATTCATCATTACCGTTTGCCTGATATCCCTGGTAGCCATCTTCATTGGTCTGATGGGAATCATACTAATGGATCCAGGTCATTTCCCCGGAATGACCCTGGGTTATATTCTTTGCGGCTTTGTTTACGGGAGCTATGGAATGCTTGTAGGATCTGTGCTGAAGAGAGAGCTGGAAGGCATCCTCTTTATCGTTTTACTGGCCAACATTGATGTCGGCTGGCTACAGAACCCAATTTATTATGCAGATGCACAGAATCAACTGATCATCGAGTATCTGCCTGCTTTCTTCCCTTCCCAGGTTGCCATTGCCTCAGCCTTTACAGATTATTCCATCAGGATAGCCACGCTGGGCAGTCTGGCGTATGGATTGCTATTTATGCTTCTTTCTTTTCTGCTTTTCTGGATAAATATGCGCATATCAAAACACGCGGGATGAAACTGTTTGAATACGAAAAGTGGTTTTTTGATGTCTACACATCCGCCCATGCCTATTTCATCATGTTTATTTCAAAGATTGATGTTATAGGAACCACAAAACTATATCTCCAGATGCACGGATCGAATGAACAGGATTCCGGAGCATATAAGAAAATTTTCAACTACGGGACAAAGATGGATCTTCTGGAATATGGTTCGGATGGAATTTTAGCCCGTGAGGGAAGCATTGATTTTTCTCCTGATACGATCAAATTTTCCCTGACGAACAGGGATTTTAGTATAGACTTGACTTACAATCTGCCGTATTCCAGCTTTTCTCAGCAAAGTGAAATGAGTATCCACGGCAGGAAAAAGGCTTCTCTGTCATGGGAACCGGTATTTCCCAAGGCCCGGGTTAATGGTTCTATTGAGCTGAGAGATTTCATCCATCATTTTGACAATGAAACGGGCTATTCGGACTATGTTCACTCCACATTTCTTCCTTTTGCAATCCCGGTTGAGTCCCTGTATTGGGGAAGGTTGCATGCCCCCAAAGCTGACCTGACCTACTCAATCGTCCAAGGCTCCACCGGAAAGAAACAATGGGGAAAAGTGTATGTCCGGCACGAGGGCCAGTGGTTTGAATTTGACGTTGACAAAGTGGAGTGCATGAAATACAGCCATTGTAAGGAATTGAAGATGTATTATCCGGATATATATTCGATAGTGGCCAAAAATTCAGCGGCAAACCTTGAAATCACCGTTTACAATCACAGAAAGGTGATAATAAGTGATTTTATTGGCGAAGCCACTTACATAGGCCGATTGGCTTTGCAAACCCTCAGGTGGGTGACCAAAAATCCCAGAGGGATCAAGTTTATAGCTACTGCTGATGTAAAAATGCATTCTCCGGGTTCAGTCCTGGAGTATTTTAGTTTGCCTATAATTGATGAATATAATATTTTTGGATGATAAAGATCTTACGAACCGATATTAAGAAAATGTATCCCATTAAAAAGGAAAAAATCATTGAAGGTGAATATTGGTTTGATAATCCTCAGGCAACGCGGTATTTTTATGCACCCAATGGAAACGCCCTGAAAACTATTTTATTAAAACCGGGAATACAACTACGACCATTTTATGGCTGGGAGGAAGACAGATCATTAGAGACTGGGGTTTGGATTATGGCCTGATCATCCCAATCAACAGTGAAATGGAAGATTTTATTGCCATTCCCTGGCTTGGTATCACCATTCCTTTCGGAGATGAGACTGGCAAGAAGCCATGATTACTTTGAAATATAACTGCCCGGGATATAAAGAAATTCATTTCCAAATATTCAGTGGCAAAAAACAGATTAAAATTAGGATTATCATAAAAAGATTGATAATTTGGTCTTGCAGCTTAAGCTATTATAAATATGGCTTAAGTCTGAATATAAGGGATAATAACAAAATCCTGACAATTGCAGCTATTAAATCAATAAAAAGTAAACATGAAACAAAGGTCACATTCAAAGAGATTTCCGGTTGGTCGTCGCAACTTTCTTAAGACGCAGCTTTTGCTTGGTTTCGGAGCCCTTACTGGAGGAACTGTGCTGCAAAATGCCTGCAGTTCCCCGGATAAGAAGAGTAAAACTACAGTTTCCGGCCTGGATGAACTACGGGCCAAATACCTTGAGTGCCTCGGTGGCGAATTCCCTGAATTCCCGCCCCTGAAGCCTAAATTAAGGGAAACCATGCAAAAAGATGGGTACCGGATCGAATCCCTTACCTATGAGGTGCAACCCGGTGAGCGCATACCGGCACTGTTGCTGGTTCCGGATTCTGCCACCGGGGATAATCCTGCTCCCGGAATTGCTGTCTGGCATCAACATGCCGGACAATATCACCTGGGAAAATCAGAACCTGCAGGCCTGGAAGGAAATCCCATGCATCATACAGGTGTTTCCCTCGTCCGGGAAGGTTATGTGGTACTATGTCCTGATGCATTATGCTTTGAGGAGCGTCAGGATCCTACCGGAAAACTGGATGACGGGAAATATGAACGGTTCGAATTTCTCCGTGAAGTCGTCCGTGGCAGGAGCCTTGCCTGGAAAAACATCCTTGACATGAAGCAATCCATCACCTTGCTGAGTGAGCGGCCTGAGGTAAACGGGGATCTTATCGGCTGCTATGGACATTCCATGGGATCAACCCATTCATGGCTGGTTGGTCCGCTGGATCCCCGGCTTAAGTGTGTCATTGGAAACTGTTGCCTGCCTACCTATGATGCCATTGAAGCGGAACACCTTTTACATTGTTTTCCGAATTTTGTACCCGGATGGAAAAAGTATGGCGATACCCCGGAGATTGCATCCCTCATTGCGCCAAGACCCCTTCACCTGAATTTCGGGGAAGCCGACCAGGGCAGTCCAGTCGGATTTGTTAAAGAGGGATTGAAACGCATCGAAGCGGTGTACAAAAGGGAAAATGCCGCCGGGAATTTCACTTCTTTCATTGAACCCGATAAAGGCCATGTCCTTTCCCAGGCAATGTGGCAGAAGGTAAAAACGTGTTTTGCCCGGCATCTTAAAACCGGTTAACATATCATCCAATGGTTAGAAGTCCTATTTCAGCAGCTTATCATCATTGACTCCCATGAATCCCGCATCCAGAAACCTTCGCAATAAGAACGTGAGTAACATGCGGGTTCCATGGCAATACAGGCAGAGTTTATGAAACCCGCATCCAGGAACCTTCACAACAAGGCAATGAATAAAGCATGCGGGTTCCATGGCGGGTAAGCACAACATTCGAACTTTAAGATATTTTTTAATTGAACTATAAACCTATAATTAAGCTTTACACGAATGAAACCCGCATGCAGGAACCTTCACAACAAGAATATGATTAACATGCGGGTTCCATGGTAATACGAGCAGAGTTTCTGAATTTGGTATATATATCAATTTGAAATTCAATTTTTTAATAAACTGTT
>CAYNPZ010000292.1:0-4525 GCA_964399175.1 uncultured Bacteroidales bacterium
CAGATCCACCTCTGAGCCGTCAGTAGGAATAAGTGACATGCGCATCGCCGGGGAGCGGGAACGCCGCTTGGCCACTATGGGCCGTTCCGCAGCCGAAGGCAAGGCTGAGATGCCGTCCACTGCATTCTTAACTTCCATCAGAACCTCATCAATGGGGTATTGCCCTGTGGTTTCAATAGAAACACTTGCACTGTTTTCCATGGAGGTGGATGTGATCTCCTTGATACCAACAATGCCCCGTACGGCTTCCTCGATCCGGGAAGTTACCCCTACTTCCATCTCTTCAGGAGAAGCGCCGGGATAAAATACCGAAACGGAAAGATAACGGCTCTCCCGTTCCGGGAAAAACGCCTTATTCATGTTGATCAGGCTGAAACCTCCGGCAAGCAGGACAAAAGCAATAATCAGATTGGCATATATGGGATACTCAACAAAACGTTCTACGATTCTTCTCATGTGGCTTCAAGATTGTGGGAATAATTTAATTTCCGGGGATTTCGGAGTAACTTTCCTGATCCTTTCCGGTTTCTTCCTGAGGTTCGTTGTGGATCTCCACGCGGGTTCCTTCCTGTACGTTGATAAGTGGTTGCATAACAAGCATCTGTTTCTCAGGAAGGCCTTCAAACAATAAAGTATTCTCATTAACTTTCACTATATCAATATTCCGTTTATGCAACCGCGCATCGTTCACGATAAACACCTCATTGGTATTAAAAACCACATTTCTGGGCACTTCCATTACCTTCTCCACAGGTTGCCCAGGGAAAGTAGCCCGCAGGTATTCACCGGCCAACAATGGACGCTCAGTATTGTCTTTAATCCGTATAAATACCCCCTGCGACTGATTATCCTGATCCACAAACTGACTTTTCCTGACTACAATACCTTCCCACTCCAAACCACGTTCATCCGAATGTACGGTAGCCCGATCACCAACACGCACCCAGCCGGCATCAAAACGCTCAAGCGGAACTTCCAGTTCAAGCAGATCAGTCCGGATGGCCCGGGCCACCCGTCCGCCGATATTCGTATAAGCACCGGCTTCCATGTAAACTTCTTTATAAGTACCGTCAAAAGGAGCTACAACAGTATGTCTGCCAAGTTGAAGCTCATCCTTTTTAATGCCGTAGTATTCACTTAACACATCTCTTCCGGCCAGGAAAATACGCAATTGCTCGCTGGTTACATCAGGGAAGGGAGGCAATTTTTCATCGAGATCAACCGAGTTGAAAAAATCCCGGAAACGTTGCTGATCTTCCGGATAATCAACAGCCAGATCAGGCAATAAGTTGGCCAGAATATTCAGAAACCTGCTTTTCCTGGCCTTAAGTGCAAGTGCAGCTTCATCGGGATATATGGTGAACAATACATCTCCTTTTGAAAACCGGCTCCCTTTTTTCAACGAAATCCCGGATGCAAGAATCTTCCCCGAAGCCTCTGCCACCACATCTACTTCAGCCAAAGAAGCAAGCCTTCCCGTTGCAGTAACCGGCGAAACAATGGTTTGATAATCTACCGGCTCGGCTCTTACATAACGTTTAGCCTCAACAGGCGACTGCATTTTCGGATCTTCCCCCTGCGCAATTAAAAATTTCATAATCCCATATGACAGCCCCACTATAAAAATAAAGGCTGCCACAATGATAATTCTTCTGTCAACTGTTTTCATTGTATATTAACTATGCTGTTGTTTTAAAAATCGCTTTTTGACTCCGGTCTCGACATAAGGTTTAACCACTGAGTCAAACTAAAAACAGAGAAAAGACAAAAAAGTTTATTGATGTACTGAAAGCAGGTAATGTTATTTTGGAGATATCTATGGTGGAAAAATGATTCTTGAATTATTCGGGCTAAAATAGGAAAAATTGCAGAAAAAGAATGGTTAAAATCACCTGAGATCCGACCTGACATGAATTCAACTCTGGATGAATATATCATCATGCCCAATCACGTTCATGGAATAATTAAAATTGGCAGAAATGCATTTAATAAATTCAATACCGATTATATCTGTGACCATCCGTACAATCAGTGTCATCTGTGTTCCTAGACATCTATCCTATCCCCGAAATAAAATCTTTTATATGCATATGTTTGATGCCTTTGTAATCTTGCCCGGCAAAGGCTTCATCCATGGAAACTACATATTTGGGATAATTGTCCCTGATCTGTTCCAGGTTGCCAAATTCTCTGTCCATGGCTTTTTCGTCAGGCAATTGATAGGCTACCTGGACATAAATCCTGTCACCGCCAGCTTTGTCACATACAAAATCAATTTCCTTATCCCCCAGCTTACCTACCTTCACGTAATAGCCCGAAACGAGAAGGTGTTGATAAACCGTATTCTCCAGGATTTTGTTGATATCATTGGGATGGTACCCGGAAATGGAATGCCTTAAACCCAGGTCTTCAAAGTAGTATTTTTCTCCAATTTCAAAGATTTTCTTCCCTTTAAGATCAGCACGCTCTACTTTAAAGATAAAAAAGGCAGCTTCCAGATAAGAAAGATAATTCATAACCACCTGGGGCGAAATATTGATTTGTTGAGACTTCAAAAAATCGCTGATCTTCTTTGCAGAAATTAAACTGCCTGTATTATCGGCAAGATATTTTACCAGATTCTCAAGGAAATTGACATTTCTTATGCTGTGCCTTTTTATAACATCCTTGAACAAGATGGCTGAATAGATATTTTTCAGGTAATCATAGATAATATAATCTTCAAGTTCAAGATGAATCAAATAAGGAAGGCCCCCATATTTAATGAATTTAATAAAAGAAGCGTTGTTATCCTCCAATTGGTGAAAACTGAGAAATTCTTTATACGTAAGACTGTATATCTTAATTTCTATATAACGTCCGCTCAAATATGTTGCCAGCTCACCGGAAAGCATGGTTGCATTGCTTCCCGTACAAAACAAATTGACATTGCCCTCAGTTTGCAGGCTTCTGAGAGCCCTTTCAAAATTTGAAATATCCTGCACTTCATCAATAAAAACAAAAACATTTTCTTTTCCCTTTCTTTCCTTCCCAATATATTGAAGCAGATCGGTTGCATTTCTGATAAAGTCAAATTCATGCAGCTCTTTGTTGATATAAATAATACCCGGATCTTCGTATATTTTCTTTAACTCATCCATGATCTGGAAAAGCATGTAGCTTTTGCCCACCCTTCTTTGTCCGGTTATAATCTTAATGATGTCCTTATCTATAAAGGGTTTTATTCTCTTTAAATAAAGCGGACGTTTTATGTATGGTTTTCGGTAATCTTTCATAATTTTTAATTCCATATTATGATCCGTGCAAATATAAAAAAAGTTTAATGTATAAATTAAACTTTTAATAAATATTCGTAAAATTTAAAGTATAATTAATACATAACATCTTATAACAGGAATGGATATAAAATGGAATATAACTCAACAGAAGGCCAATGGAATTCCCATACCCCCAGAAATTTACCTTATTAATACGGACTGAAATGTAAAACCAATAAGATAATAAGGTCAGGAAACCCGGGTAGAACTCTGGCTACTAAGGCTGAAGACAGAAAAAATAAGGTTCTTGAATCATCCATTATTCAGAGGAGACAACACCCCACTTGGGAAAGAATTAAAAATTTTATAAGCCTTCAGTCGACGAGTCTCTTAAATTTCTCCTTGAGAATTTGAATTTCCTCTTCAGTTAAACGGCCTAAATCTGCTACCTTATCTTCTTTTTTTAAGGTAATAATTCTATCTACCTTTATTACAGAATCTTTTCTAAGCTTATTCTTATTGGATGCTTCAACCAAAATATCATTTTCACCCAATTTATCAGGGATAACAGAGCTTATAGCGGCTATAATGAGATCCTTGTATTTATCTTTGGTTTGGGCCAACACTACCGCAGGTCGAAGTTTTTTACCTGTTAGTTCGGCAAAGGGAAACGGGATGAGAATAATGTCTCCTATTTGCATCTTCGCGGTTACTTATCAGATTGATCCAAATAATCCTGATATAGATCTTCCCTTTCATCATCCCAAAAGTCAAATGCTTTTGAGGCAGATGTTAACTCTCTGATGTCTGATTTTTCTTCAGCAGTATCCTCTTCGAGAAATGTGATGATCACTTTGGTATTTTTTCGAACCGGGATCTTCTCTAAAGGTTTGATTTTCTTTCCATCAGAAATTCCTTTTATTGCTCTCATCTTTAGCTTTTATTTTAATGGAAGTCTGTTTATGAATTGTAAAACTACAAACTGAATAACATAACATTTATTTTACATCAAAAATAACAAAAAGCATTGATTTCACTCTAAAAAGGATAAATTATCAACACAATAATAAAACTGATACAGTTTCCAAATTGATCTGTGATCATCCGTTCAATCCGTGTCATCTGTGTTCCTGTTATCATTATAAAGGATTACAACACATAAAAATTTAACTTATACATTAAACTTTTAACAGATCCACCCAAAGTTTAAAGTATAATTTAAAATCTTCTAAATAACCCAAATCATTCTTTTCTTTAGGAAAATATCA
>CAYNPZ010000293.1:0-4519 GCA_964399175.1 uncultured Bacteroidales bacterium
GTATTGGAAAGACGCACTTCATCCCACGTCACCTTTTCCCGGGATATTCCGGCTTTTCTTCCCAATATAGCGCTAAATGCGGATTTTGCTCCCTCATGTGTCTGGTTTAGATAATTCCCGGTTCTGATGCTATTGATAAAAGATTTTACCTTGTTTTCCATAGCATCATGAAGCGAAGATGAGGATACACCGGCTGTAACATCTTCCTGAGAAGATTCCGTAGTCCTCAAAATGCCTGAATCCCACTCGTTTTCACCTGTTATATATACTCCTCTACTATAATGGGCTTCGGCTATTCCTTTTGTCCCGATAAACCGGGCACAAACATCACCAAAAGTCGGACCCAACTGAGTGGAATGAAGGCTCACATTCACATCTCCGGGATATTGATATACTACCTGGTAATTGGACCATGAATCGCCATAATCAGGCCGACTTCGTCTTCCTCCCTGACCAATTGCCTGAATGGGATGGCTTTGTAGCGTCCAGTTGCAAACATCGATCTGATGGATGGCTTGATCTACCAGGATTCCACCTGACAATGCCTGAAAGTGATAGTGATTCAGAATCCGCCCTTTTTCATAATCATTTATCGATTTTACAGGAATTCCGGAAGAAAAATAATACAACTGGACATTAACAACATCCCCGATATCCCCCCTCTGAATTCTCTTGACCATCTGAACATAGGGTGTAGCCTCCCGAATCTGAAAACCTATGGCAACGCTTACTTTCTCATTCAATCTTTTACCGATTCTTTCGACGCGTTTACAACCAACTACATCTATAGCAACAGGCTTTTCACAGTAAACATGTTTCCCTGCAGCTACTGCAGCTTCCTGTATTTCAGGATGAGCATAGGCGGGGGTGGTGATCAACACTGCATCAACATCCTGATTGTTCAGTAAATCTTGATATGCCTTTGATCCCTGATACATATTTTTCCTCTGAATCTTGGGAAATCCTTTATCGGCATTAAGTTGGTCAAACTTCTCTTTTGCCTTTTCCAGTTGTTCGCTAAAAAGATCAGCCATGGCTATGATATTCGTATTGGTGTGTTGTGACATGGCAGAAAGAACGGCAGTTCCTCTGCTTCCACAACCAATGATTCCCACCCGAATAGCAGAATTGGCATTAGAACCAAAAGCAATCCGGGGTGTAACCATTGTCAATGCTGAAATGGCAGCAGCGTTTTTTAAAAATCTTCTTCTTTGCATAAGCTTTTATTTTATAAATTTACATTAAAACCTTCAAATCAATGCATTTCCGTATCACATACGCCTATACCACCCCTGTAATAATTAAACTGAACGTTGGGATGACTTGCCAACAATGACATGGGTACTGAACTATCTTCTATTCCTTTACTAATCATAAGGGCAGTTAATCTTTGTCCGAATGGATTATCATGTGTTCCTGCATGCCATATAGAAATTTTTTCGGCTTTCCAGGTTTCTGCTGGTCCTACTGTAATGGCTTTTGTTGGAATATCAGTTACGACACCCCCTGCACTAGTACGTGCATTTTGCATACATGTCACGGGATGAAGATCTACCACACGTGTAGAAAGCTTTCTATATTCTTCGGGAGTGGGAGGAACATCCTTATATTTGCCCTCCCTCTTTACCGGATCATTGAAGGCCCAATGTTTAATATCACCTTGCCCCCCCTGCATCACTGCACACCGAATACCATTCTCCCAACTCCGAATAAAAGCATTTGTATCAGCTTTAGGGAAATGTAAATTGGATTCAGGCATCTTGAGTTTTTTATCTATCCGGTCGAAACATAAATCTCTGTCTGCCTTTTCAAAAGAAATGGGGCTTGTCGGATCAATTTCTTTGCCGTTAACAAACCACTCATCCATTCCCCAAAAATGAGCATTTGATAGATCCAGACGAAGTTCGTTTACAAGGCGTGCCACCAAAGGCAATTGCTCAACAGGACCAATGGGCCCGCATATTCCCACAGGCTCATCTGCAGTTGCTTGCTTCCATGCTTTAATATACTCCAGTGCCTCGGCAAGATAAAAATCTTCCAAGGTATCATAGAATACAACTTGAAACCCTTCCCTGGAAAGTGCCTGGACATCTTCAGGTGTAAGTTTGGCTGCATCCTTTAACAATTCATCATCTAAAGTAGTATAATCCCACCAGTCTGGTGCTAACATACTTAATTTTCGTGCCATGATATTTTTCTTTTAGAGTTTAACTTAACAATTACTTGGTTACTACTAAACTGCCACGGATTTCTTTCAGGATATTATCCTGAGGAAATCCATGACCCAGATGTTGCCTGAAACCTTCAGCATATTGTGTGTTGATTTCCTTCCCTCTTATCTCGGCAAACCTTTTCATAGCAAGAATATATTCATCTACTTTATGGTGTCTTAACAACCAATTACGCTGGCTTTCATGACAGGCAAGCATTTTCTCCTTAATGGATATCTCTTCTGAAATATCAACATAAATTGCAGGTTGGACTGAATTTCCAAATTTATCTTTCCCTTCCATAGCATCGGTATAATACAAATAGGGTACTGTTTCGAAAGGCTTTTCACTAATTTCCATATTTTTCATCCCGCAAGCGAAACACGCTGTTTGAACAATCTGACTTGTTATTTCATGATCTATCATATAATCCGTGGGACTTGCCGTAAAAACGGCAGTCGGTCTAATTTTTCGGATTAAAGCTGTTGTTTTATCAATTGATTCCTTGTTGTAGAATATATACACATCTTCAAATTCAAGGCAATGATAAGTTCCCCCTAACCACTCTACAGATTTTGTTGCTTCTGCTTTTCTGATGTTAATTAACTCCTCCCTTGTGTATTCGTCCGAGCCTTTATCTCCGGGAGACATCGTTGCAATGTGTATTTCCCACCCTGCTTTTTTTAACAAAGATAATGTGCCTGTGCACATAAATTCAGCATCGTCAGGATGAGAAAAAATTCCTAATGCAATCTTTTCCATAAATAAATTATTTAAGGTTTGCTAATTTTCTAACGCAATAAATCTCACTATTTTAAGTTAACTATAATTCCCGTGGCGGCTTCCCTTTCTGGAAGTGCTGTTCAATTTCTTCAAGGGAATGGCCTTTGGTTTCGGGTACCATTCGATAGACAAATATAATTCCAAGAACGGCGAGAATTCCATATATCAAGAAAGATCCTCCGGGATTCGGGCCGGCCTCTCCCATAATGGTTATCTGATTACCTTCTGCTGTTAGTGCCGAAGCAAGGGATAAGAAGGTATTAGCAACCACAAAATTGGCCACCCAATTGCAAAACAAAGCGACACTCATACCCAATCCGCGAATCCGCGTTGGAAAAACTTCCGACATGATCAAATAACCGACCGGCCCCAACGTAAGCGCAAAAAATGGAATATAAACCATCATGCTACCTAAGGCAAATCCCATAAGCGTATCTCCAAGACTTTGATGGAACAGAAACGAAATTCCCAGAACGAAAAGGGAAATAGCCATTCCCGTAAGTCCCAGATATAATAAAGGTTTTCGACCCCATTTATCAACAAGAAACAGGGCAGCTACTGTAAACACTACCATAACAATCGGTATAGGAAGAGCAGCCGATATAGCATCAGCTTCTGATACAAATCCGGCCATTTGCAGTACGGTGGGAGAATAATAGATCACCGTATTGATTCCGGTAATCTGCATCAATATTGCTGTGCCTATACCTATAATCAGTATCGGGCGCACCCATTTGGCCCGCAATTCCCTTAAGCCTACCTTTTCTTCTTTGGATAGGCTCTCTTTTATTTCATCCACTACTTTTGAAGGATTGATCTCTCCTATTTTTCTGAGGACGCTAAGTGCATTATGCTCACGATTGGAACTCATCAACCAACGAGGCGTTTCGGGTAAAAATATCATACCAATTCCCAATATCAGGGCCGGGAAAAACCCTATCATTAGCATCCATCGCCATCCTTCACCAATGCCCCAGGCACTCCAGCCAGCCGGAAGGTCAGAAAACTCAATATTAACCAGATAAGCAAGCAAAATTCCCACAGTGATAGCCAGTTGATTAAGGCTAACCAAAGCACCCCTTACTCGTGTGGGTGACATTTCGGAAATATAAAGGGGTACGGCATAGGAAGCCACTCCAATGGCAAAACCAACTAGACCTCTGGCTATTAGCATAATAGTAACATTGAATGCCAAAGCAGAAAGCAGGGTCCCAATAGCATTAATTAAGGCTATAATAATAAGGATCTTTCTCCGGCCATACATATCCGACAGCCGACCGCTGGAAATGGCACCAATAAGCGCGCCAACCAGCACAATACTGACGATCCACTCCTGTATCCGATCAGGCATCACTTCCTGGCCGTTTGCCAAGAACACAGGATCACTCTTTATGTACAACAACGCTCCTGAAATCACTCCACTGTCGTAACCAAACAGCAAACCGCCGGTGGCAGCAATAACGGCAATAATGATAACAAATGCTTTAGTCTTTTTCTGCTCCATAATAATTTTGATTAAATAGTTT